>PHDQ01000190.1 GCA_002841025.1 Bacteroidetes bacterium HGW-Bacteroidetes-13
TTTATCGGAAACACTTATTCGGATGAAGCCAATTATCTGAAAAACTGGGTAAAAAGTCGGTTGAATTGGATGGATTCAGCAATCAACGGACTCTGAAACACACTATATTTCCGCCAACAAACGGACCAATATTTCCCAAAATTTCTGAACCGATGAGATACAGACACGCTCATCGGGAGAATGTGCACCCAGGATGGTCGGGCCAAAAGAAATCATTTGCACATCGGGCAGTTTTTCTTTGAGAATGCCACATTCCAAACCGGCGTGGCAGGCGACCACATGCGGTTTTTGCCCGTGCAGCGTTTCATACAGCCGAATGTATCTGTGCAATATTTCTGCCTCCGGCTCGGGATTCCAACCCGGATAATCGTTGCCGAGTTGCACTTCAAATCCACTCGTTTCAAAGGTGTTTCTCAAAAGATTTGCCAGTTCGTGTTTCGATTTTTCGGAAGACGACCGCGTCAGGCAATCGATGGAGAGTTGCCCTGATTTCATGGTTACTTTCGCGAGATTGTTGGACGTTTCCACCATGTCCGGAAAGTCTTTTTGAAAGCGATAAACTCCGTTGTGCGCCTGTTTGATTGACTGTATGACTTTTTCCTGAAAAGCTTTTTCCACAACCTTCTCCGGTAAATGGGTTTGTTTTAATTCAATTTTTAAATGGGGCTCAATGCTTGAAAAATCGGACTGAATTTTCGCAACGATTGTTTTAAAAACACTTTCAAAATCGGTTGCTGTGGACTTTGCAGTCACCAAGATGGCTTCCGCTTCTCTCGGGATGGCATTGCGAAGGCTTCCGCCTTGAAGATAATTCAATTGAAAATCAAATTTTTCAGCTAAATCAATCCAGATTTGGTTGATAATTTTATTGGCATTCCCAAAACCGCGGTGAATGTCGATACCCGAATGTCCGCCGCGCAGTCCTTTGACAACGATGTGATAAGCTTCGGAATCTGTCGGTGTTGGTTGTTCGACATAGTTGGCAGAAGCGGTGACATCAATTCCGCCGGCACAGCCAATATCGACTTCATCGTCTTCTTCCGTATCGAGGTTTAGCATAACCTTGGCGGAAATCAAGCTTGCATCTAAGTTTTTAGCACCGGTCATGCCAGTTTCTTCATCGATGGTAAACAAAGCTTCCAAGGGCGGATGCGGAATGTCGGTGCTTTCCAACAAAGCCATGATGGCCGCCACGCCGATGCCGTTGTCGGCTCCGAGCGTTGTGCCTTTTGCACGCACCCAATCACCGTCGATAAACATCGCAATGCCTTGGGTATCAAAATCAAAATCGGTTTGGCTGTTTTTTTGATGCACCATGTCCAAATGGGCTTGCAGCGCAATTTTCGGACTGTTTTCTTTCCCTTTTGAGCCCGGTTTTTTGATTACGATATTTCCGACCGCATCCGCATGGGTTTCTAAACCCAAATTTTCACCGAATTTTTTCATAAAATCACGAACACACGCTTCTTTTTTGGAAGGGCGCGGCACGGCATTTAAGTTTTCAAAATGCTTCCAAATGGCTTGTGGTTCAAGGGGATGTAGTATCATGGGTGTGTTGTTTTGGGTGTGAAAATAGGCTGATTAACAACTACGAAATCCCGCTTCCGTTGGGCGTGTCTTTGCAGTCGGTATTGACAAAGACCAATTTTCCGTCTGGTGTTTCTGCCATCAAAATCATACCGTGGCTTTCTACACCTCGCAATTCGCGGGGAGCAAGATTGGCAACAACTGTTACTTGTTTTCCGATGATTTCTTCGGGTGAATAATGTTCGGCAATTCCGCTGACAATGGTTCGGACGTCGAGTCCGGTGTCGATTTTGAGCACCAACAGTTTTTTGGCTTTGGGCATTTTTTCGGCAGAAAGAATGGTTCCTACGCGAAGGTCGATTTTCGAAAAGTCTTCATACTGAATTTCGGGTTTCTGAGCCGGTAAAACAGCCTGATCGGCTGAATTTTGCTTTTTGCTGGCTTCTAATTTTTCCAATTGTTTTTCGATTTGTGCGTCTTCTATTTGCGGGAAAAGTATCTCCGGGTTTTGGGTGATTTGACAACCCGTGTCCAATAAAAATTTATCGGAACTTATCTTTATTTCATCCCAAGTTAGATCAGACAAGCCCAGGGTTTTCTTCAACTTGCCAGAAGTAAACGGCAAAAACGGTTCTGACAAATAGGCCAAGGCGGCTACCAATTGAAGTGCGGTAAACATGATTCCTTTGACCACTTCCGGGTCTTCCTTGATTTTTTTCCAAGGTTCGTGCAACTGTAAAAATTGATTTCCACGTCTTGCCAACTCGATGAGTTTCTGCGAAGCTTCTCTGAATCGGAACGTTTCGATGGACGTGCCAATTTCATCAGCAAATGTTTTGATGAGATTCAGTTCTTCATGTTTTTCTGAACCTGCATTCGGAACTACGCCTTCGTAATATTTGTTGGTCAGCACCACAACTCGGTTGACAAAATTGCCAAAAATCCCGGCCAATTCACTGTTGTTACGCTCTTGAAAACTTTTCCAAGTGAAGTCGTTGTCTTTGGTTTCGGGCGCATTGGCGGTGAGCGCATACCGCAATGCATCTTGTTTGCCGGGGAACTCCTCCAAATATTCGTGCAACCAAACCGCCCAGTTTTTAGAGGTTGACAGTTTGTTGCCTTCCAGGTTCAAAAATTCGTTGGCAGGAACGTTTTCTGGCAAAATATAACTTCCTTCGGCTTTGAGCATGGCCGGAAAAATGATGCAGTGAAAAACGATGTTGTCTTTTCCGATGAAATGTATGAGTTTGGTTTTGGGATCTTTCCAGTAAGGTTCCCAATCTTTTCCGGTTCGCGTTGCCCATTCTTTGGTGGAAGAAATATATCCGATGGGCGCATCAAACCAAACGTAGAGTACTTTGCCTTCGGCGTTGGGAAGTGGAACGGGTATGCCCCAATCGAGGTCGCGGGTGACGGCGCGCGGTTTGAGTTCGTCGTCTATCCAGCTTTTCACCTGGCCATAGACGTTGGGTTTCCACTCTTTGTGACCGTCGAGTATCCATTCTTTGAGCCATTTTTCGTATTCGTTGAGCGGTAAAAACCAATGGTTGGTTTTGCGCAATACAGGCACAGCTCCGGTGATGGCCGATTTTGGGTTGATGAGGTCGGTCGCGTTGTGTGACGTGCCGCAGCGTTCGCATTGGTCGCCATAGCTTTCTTCGTTACCGCATTTCGGGCAGGTGCCGACGACAAAACGATCGGCTAAGAATTGATCGGCTTGCTCGTCATAGAGTTGTTCGGTGACTTGCTCGATAAATTTGTCATTGTCGTAAAGTTTTTTGAAAAACTCAGAAGCGGTTTCGTGGTGTATTTTGGCGGAAGTGCGCGAATAATTGTCGAACGATATGCCAAATTCTTCAAAAGATTGCTTGATGATGGCGTGGTATTTATCCACCAATTGTTGCGGGGTGATGCCTTCTTTTTTGGCTTTGATGGTGATGGGTACGCCATGCTCGTCACTCCCGCAAATAAAGGCTACATCTTCTCCTTTGAGGCGAAGGTAGCGGGCGTAAATATCGGCAGGCACATAAACGCCGGCCAAGTGTCCGATGTGAATGGGACCGTTGGTGTAGGGCAGGGCAGCCGTAAGGGTATATCGTTGTTTTTGATGCATCATTCAGTTGTCAAATTCGATTTGCAAAGGTAGGGAATTTGATAATGTGTAAATGTACCAATGTGTCAATTTGAAAAGTATTGTTTATAAGTGTAATAAGGTGAATGAGGTGCAAAATTAAATATCGCTAATTTTCTAATTGGCTTAATTCCACGGCTACTTAATCGTGAAATTTTCCTTTGCTTTGGCTACATCCACCATGTTTTTGACTTCCTTGAGCAAGTGTTTGGCATCATAAATAATCCCTCTTTGAGGGTATATTTGACACCGCCCATGCGGACGACTTCATTGTTTCTTATAATTTACAAGTAAAATCTTTTTTTTATACAAATTTTTTTCTATATATTTGTTAATATAAACCCAAATTTATGTAATGATGAAAACAAATATTTTAATAATTTCCGTAATATTAGTAGCCTTTTTTGGCTGTAGCTCCAACGATGAAAACATTCCTGAATGTTTCCAAAGTTTTATTGATTTTGTAAACGAAAGAACCCCGCGAGGTGCTACGATAGATAAATTCACTTTCAACGGTGAAGTTGTATTTGGCTTTAACACCAACATCCCTGATGCCCAAGGAGCTTTTGTGGATGAATCTTGCAAGACAATTTGCAACAGCGGAGGATTTGATCCTTCATTATCAGATTGTGACGAAGGGTTTTTAGAAAATCTAATCTTTGTTGAAACTGTTTGGAAGGACACAAGAGCAAGATAAGTCGATTTCAGAATTTTGTTTACCGGAGTTGTTATTTATGAATACCATTTAAAAAACCAATTTACTGTTGATGAGGATGATTTAGTGCTTAAAAAGTGGTGTCATAAACGGCACTAAAACCATAATCATAAAACATTAAAAGCAAATCAAAATGAAAACAAAATTCTTTAAACCGGCAAACATGTTTTTATTTTTTTCATTATCCTGTTTAATTTGGAGTTGTTCTAATGACAACAGTGATTTAGGCTTAAACTCCTCCATTGTGGGTAATTGGATTTGGGTAAGTTCATCTGGCGGAATCGCAGGTACTACAGAAACCCCCGAATCAACAGGAAATAACCGGAGATTGGAAATTACTAATGACTCCACAAGGACTTTTTTAAACGGTAATTTGATTTCTTCTCAAAAGTACACGCTCGAAACCCGGGAGTCACTTCTTTTTAGCGGGGTACGGACT
>PHDQ01000191.1 GCA_002841025.1 Bacteroidetes bacterium HGW-Bacteroidetes-13
TTAGGTTAATTGTTATACGTTATTTGTTCGGTTTAATCCATCATATCATCAAATCATCATATCATCAAATCATTAAATCATCATATCATCAAATCATCATATCATCAAACCATCAAACCATCATATCATCAAATCATCATATCATCAAATCATCATATCATCAAATCATTAAATCATCGTATCATCAAACCATCAAATCATCAAATCATCACCAACTTTTCCAAAGACGCAGCGTATTGTTTGGCGAGTACTTCCCGGTCGAAATGCAGGCGGGCAAAATCGTAGCCGCTCCGACCCATTTCGGGCAATTGGTCTTGTATGCTGAGGCAATGCCTGATTTTATCGGCGATGTCTTTCGCATTTTCGGGTTCGGCATACACGCCGCAAGCTGCCTCTTCCACCAACTGACGCGAAACACCGTCTATCAGCAAGAGAATGGGCATTTTGCACGACATATAATCGAAGGTTTTGTTGGAGTAAATGGTTTTGAAAGTGTCCACTTTTTTGAGTACGGAAGTGCCCATGTCTGATGCCAATATGTATTTAAAAACATCCTCTTTGGCAACCGGCGGACGAAAAATCACGTTGTCCAAATTGCGCTTGGTCGCTTCGTTTTGCAACATTTCTTTTTGCATGCCGCTGCCGATGAGTTGGAAAACCGCGTTGGTATCGCGGAGCAATTCGGCAGCATCGAGAAGTTGGATGAGGTGGTTGGCCACGCCATGTGCACCCACATACGTTATGACAAATTTTCCATCCAATCCGAGCGATTTTTTAAAAGCAACCGCATCAAAATCGGTAGGTAGTTTTTCTAAAATAGAAAAATCGGCGGCGTTGGGAATGAAGATGATTTTTTCGGCGGGTACTTTTTTGTCTAGGATGAGTTTATCGCGAAAAGCTGGCGTGAGGACATTGATAAGACTGGCTTTTTTGTAGATGAATGCCTCGAAAGCATACGCCATTTTGATGACCCATTTGTTGGTCACCACACCCGTATCGATGGCCGATTCGGGCCAAAGGTCGCGGATTTCGAACACGAACGGAATCCGTTTAAACCTTGAGAGCAAATAGGCCGTAACGCCGACAAACAAGGGTGGCGATGTGACCAAAATAAGATCGTACTTGCCTTTGAGTTTGAACAAACCGCCCCAGAGTGCCGAAAACATAAAAGACAGATAGCCCCAAAACCGACCGAGGAAACTTTTGTTGTAGCTTTCGGACACGTGGCAACGCAACACTTTCACCTTGCCTTGCTGTTTGTGTTTGTAGTATTTTCCTTTGTATTCGGGGTATTTAACGCTTTCAGTAGGGTTAATCATACCGGCTAAGACTGTCACTTCGTGCCCCATTTCAGACCATGTACGCGTCATTTCGTTGAACCTTGATCCTCCGGAATCTGAATCTTCCAAAAAATATTGGTGTATGAGTAGAATTTTCATTGTAATTTTTTAATTTTTAGCATCTTAATAAAAAATATTTTTGCGTGCCCGCGGATTCGGTTAATCTCCTTATTTACAAAATATCAATATGTTTGTATTTCTAAAAAATCAACTCAAAAGTCCTGTTTTTATGTATAAACATAAAATTTTTTAAATCATTCTCAACTCAAAATTTTTAGGATGGTATTGATTTTATCTGATTTTGTTGAAAAAGCCCATCGAATCGAAGTTTCTTTGTGACCATAATATCCTGAATACCAAGCTTCTTCTTGAACACCTTCGATGACTTGGCCGTCAGCATCCGTTACCTGTAGCTGTACGTTGTCGGCTATCTCGGGATTGATGTGCCAGTAAACGGTCTTTGTGAGGTTGTCAGCGTTTTCGACAACATCTGTTACAGACCATTCCAATTTATTCTTGTTTTTTTGAATAGTTCGATGATGAAAAATGCCGTTTTGGATTTCCTTAAACGCCTCTATTTTTCCTTTAAAAACATACTCATTTTCACGCTCAACCCATTTGCCTTTGGCATTTTTGACCCAGTGAAACCAGATAAACCGTGGGCCTTTCTGCATTTGATTTTTCCCATCTATGCTGAGTGTGTTATGTCCTTCGCAACCGTTGAAATAATTGTACAACTCCGGCGATGTGTTGTATTTATAGGAGCCGGAATCACGTAAATAATTAACGCCATTCAACCATATATCCAAATGAAGATTGTCGTTTTGAAAGGGGCGGTGTTTTTTATAATCGCCACATCGAATAAAAGTTAATGCTTTTTGTTCTTTCTCACGAATGACAAAATAGCCACCATCCTCAAACGATTCAATCGCTTTTTCTTCGGAGCGTATTCCTGTTCTGTGAGGTTGCAATCCATACCAAGCCTGGCTTTCGGAAATAACCGCTACCGGAAGATTTAAAACTGCTTTCAAGTCGTTGAGCTGGGAGCGATACACCCGATAGTCATCGTCGGTGAGTTTGAAAAACAACGCCCCGTCGTTGGGACCGTAATTGGGGAGCTTGCCTGACACTTCATCCATACAGGTTTCGAGAAAATGCAGCGAACTTTTGGCACGTGATGCCACCATCGGATGAAACGATTTCCCGTTTAGCTCGGAAAGACGAAAAGCCCAAGTGAACAACTGAACGACCACGCGGTGATAATTCATCGAAAATTGCAAAAAAGTGCCATCGGGTTTTATCTGATAGACAACCTCCTCTTCAAACCACTTTTTTCCTTTTGCGCTCCATTTATCCACATTGGGAAGAAAAGGAAAAAGCAAACCGGACAAATACAGCATCAAAGTTTCGGTGAGCGCGTGGTTGTTTCGCACAGCGATGCGCGAAAAGTTGATGTTGTGATACACATGATGCAACTGCCAATAAATATGATTGATTATTTTCTGAAAAAGTGCCGGTGTGAGGCGGTCTGAATCTTTGTAATAATACAAGGCGAAAGTCCAATTGAGCGTGCGAATTGATATTTCCTGACTGCATTTGTAATTAGGCCCTTGGTTGATAGGGTTGTGGTCGATAAAAGATTCGATTTCGCCCAAAACCCGTTCAGAACAGTCTTTTTCGAAATGATAGTCGTACCTTATGAGGTCGTAAAGAAATGTAAACCGCGCTTTTTCCCAGACATATTTGATGTCGCCGGCTTCGGTTGACAAATCAGGTATTTCTGACCAATGTTTTCGGATGTCGTAGTGAAAGCCTGTGTCGGGATTGGTCAACCAGTCATAATTTTTACCGAGTTCAAAGGGTACTTTGCTAAAAAAGAGAAACCTTCCCGCCTCCATGTCTGAAACGATCTGCTCTAAGTCGGGATTGGGATTGGCAGTCAGTTTGATGTCTTTTTTTCCTTGGAAGAAAAACGGAGGTGTTTTATTTTTCCAAGCTTCCAAAGAAATCGTTTTGATGTGCTTCGGATTTATTGGAAACCTGCGCTTAAGCCAGCCCGTTTTTGTTTGGAAAGCATACCACAACCGATAGCCAACGTAACGCAAGCCGTTGTTGGAGAGGAGTTGATAGAGTAAAAGTAGTTTATGGGACATCTCCTTCATCACAGGTTGCCTAACATCTCTTTGAACATTATTTTATATTTTCTTTTTACTTTAACAGAGCCAACAAAGCAGCGCAAGATGTCTTTGATGATGTCAGCTTTTATTTTCCCTACATATTCGTAGTCGATTCCTTCAACAGAATAATCCATTTTCAATGATTTTGTGTCCCAATATTGAATCCACTCGCCATAAACGTAAGTGTCGAGGGGAAAACTAAATCCGGGTGGAGAAGTTACATTGATATTTTTGAGAAACCTGAAACAGTTGAAATGGCTTTGGTCACAGTTTATGCAGCCAAATTGCCCTTTTTCGAGATTCGGTGGAACCCTGCCAACTTTTGTCGGGAGCGTCAACAACAGCTTTTGCGCATTGTCGCTATTGGTCAAAACCAAAAGATATTTGTTTCGTGTATTTCCGTTTGGAAATTTAAAATTTGGAATGTAATATAAATCTGAAAATTCCAACTTCATGCTTAGATTGCATAATGCCTGTCAATACTTTTTAAATCAAAATAATTGTTAAACATTTGAATTTTCACTTCATCTGATTCAATTAAAATTGAGAAATCTATGTGATAATCGGAGGTTGTCGCCAAACCATTTTCAAATTTCTCTAAAAGGCCCTTTTCACTGGCAACTTTATCCCAAAGCCCCCCTTTCTTATGGGTCAACTCACTCAATTCGGAAGCACTTAAATTTCCCAATGATTTAACAACTTTTTCCAGCAATACAATTTCGTAATCCGAAAACTCATCGTCATTAAACTCGCGGATACCTTTAACCATACTAACGTTGTTTTCACGAAAATCGGTGCTTATATAATCCTTTAATAAATCGGGCGTGTTGGAAAACTCATTGAAGATAGTTTGGTCAACCGGGCCTAATTTCCAAACTTTCCAATCCAATCCGAAAAAAGGGATCCCTGTTTCGTTGATGGATTTTTCTTCGAGAAAATACAAAAGTTTCAGTGCTTTTGTTTTGGGGATTTCACCCAAAACCGAAGTGAAATAGATAAGCGTATTGCCAATTTTATCTATTTCTGATTTGGTAAAGCCTTTGTTGTGTATGTAGTTTAAAATCTCAAAGTTCATCCTATGAATTTATTAGAATCTTTGTCAAATATATCAATTTTCTTTTGCAAATCAAGCTTTTAACATTTCCAACGCTTCAAACTATGCGCCTATTTCTTTCAAAGAAGACTTTCAAATCTCCACCCAGCGGTTTTCTTTCAGGCTTTGTATGGCAGCAAAACTTGCTTGTGTGGTATTGACAATTTCCTCAAAAGGGATAAGGGCTTCGCCACCGTTTTG
>PHDQ01000192.1 GCA_002841025.1 Bacteroidetes bacterium HGW-Bacteroidetes-13
ACTTTTTCGGCAATCTCCCAAAGATGTTCTTTAAGTGGCTCCGGATTGTGCGGAAATTGCCCGTTTGGTTCGCAATACAACTTCACCACTTCCACACCCAATTTGTGAAGCAAATCGGGAATGGCAATGCCACCGGTAGAGTTTACAGCGTCAACCACCACTTTAAATTTTTGCTTTTTGATTAAATCCACATTGACAAGTGGCAAATTGAGCACCGCATCAATATGTCTATCAATGTAGTCATCAATGTCTATGATTTTTCCCAAATCATCTACTTCTGCATAATAAAAGGATTCTTTTTCGGCGAGTTCAAGTATGCGCTTTCCGGCTTCGTGTCCGAGAAATTCACCTTTTTGGTCTAAGAGTTTCAAGGCATTCCACTGTTTCGGATTGTGACTTGCCGTGAGAATGATTCCGCCTTGCGCATGTTCGAGCGGAACAGCTATTTCGACTGTTGGAGTCGTTGACAGCCCGAGGTCAACCACATCTATTCCCAAACCGACAAGGGTATTGACAACCAAGTTTTGAATCATTTCACCGGAAATACGGGCATCGCGACCGATGACCACTTTTCTTTTTCCGTCTGCTGTATTTTCTTTTAACCAAGTCCCGTAGGCCGATGCAAACTTAACGGCATCGAGCGGTGTTAGATTATCGCCCGGTTTTCCGCCTATCGTTCCCCTGATTCCTGATATAGATTTGATAAGTGTCATTCTTTTGTTTATTTTTAACAAATATACGAGGCTCTGCGTTTTTAATTCAATTCAATTTTATAAAAAAATGAATTTTCTGGCACACATCTACCTTTCGGAAGGAAACGAAGCAATCAGCATCGGGAATTTTATAGCCGACAGTGTGAAAGGAAAGGGCTATACCAAATATTCGGAAGGCATTCAAAAGGGTATCGTGATTCATCGCTCTATCGACTTTTTTATGGATACACATCCGCTTGTGAAACAAGGAGCCGACCGGCTTTTTCCCTCTTTCAGACATTATCATTTGGTGTTGATGGACATGTTTTACGACCATTTATTGGCCAAAAACTGGTCTCGGTATTCCGAAGTTCCGTTAGAAGTTTACGCAGAGAATTTTTATCAATTGTTGGAAGACAACATCGCTGTATTGCCTGACAAAACACTGCGCATGCTGCCACATTTAAGAAGAGAAAATTGGTTGCTGCAGTATGCAACTTTAGAAGGATTGGCATTTATTCTCTTCCAAATGAATTACCGCATTCGGCACAAAGTCGATTTGGTGAGCGGAATCGAAATTTTCAAACAATACGAAACCGAATACGAAAGTGAGTTTGAAGCATTTTTTATAGAAGTACAGGCATTTGTGCACGAAAAAATAATTTCGATATAAACCTGAAACTTGTATATTAGTCCACGCTTAAAAAACCGGAATATGCCAAAATACATTCTCGCTTTACTTGCCCTTTTTATCATCTCAGCTTGTCAAAAAACCGAACCCGAAAGGGAAGTCAAACGAGGGGTAATTGCCCAAAACGCGATGGTCGTCGCAGCCCAACCGATTGCCTCCAAAATCGGAATGGAAATTCTGAAAAAAGGCGGAAACGCGTTTGATGCCATGGTCGCAACCGAATTGGCGCTCGCGGTCGTCTATCCGCAGGCCGGCAACATCGGCGGTGGCGGTTTTATGGTTTACCGATTGAAAGACGGCGAGACCGGATCGATTGACTATCGCGAAAAAGCTCCCTTGGCGGCAAGCCGCGACATGTATTTGGACGAATCGGGTAATGTCATTCCCGGAAAAAGTTCGGAAGGCATTTTTTCCGTAGGCGTTCCCGGCACCATCGATGCATTGGTACGCGTCCATCAAAAATTCGGGAAACTTCCTTTTGCCGAGTTGGTTCAACCCGCCATCGATGTGTGCAAAAATGGATATATACTGACCGAAAAGGCAGCGCATACACTCAATGAGTTTCAAGATATTCTCAAAAAGCACAACGATTTCAAAACCGAATACCAAGCCGATTCTATTTGGCAAACCAACGACACCATTTTTCGTTCGGATTTAGCCAAAACACTCGAGCGTGTGCGCGATTCGGGTCGTGCCGGTTTTTACGAAGGCACAACGGCCAAACTGATAGTCGCAGAAATGAAGAAAAAAGGCGGGTTAATCACCTTCGAGGATTTAAAAAACTACGAAGCCCAGTGGCGTCCGGTCATCCAATTTGATTATCGCGGCTATCAAATCACTTCGATGAATCCGCCTTCGAGTGGCGGAATCGCGCTGGCACAAATGATGAAAATGACCGAAGCTTTTCCAATTGCCGAATACGGTTTTCTTGATTCAAAAAGCATTCAAGTGATGGTGGAAGCTGAGCGCAGAGCTTATGCCGACCGTTCGGAATACCTGGGTGATCCAGATTTTGTCAACATCCCGACCGATTCACTTTTGGCGGATACTTACCTGAAAAATCGAATGAAAAATTTCAGTTTTGACAAAGCCGGAAAATCTTCCGACATCAAACCGGGTAAATTTGTTTGGGACAATGAAAGTACAGAAACCACCCACTACTCCATCGTTGATTCGCTGGGGAATGCTGTTTCGGTTACAACCACGCTCAACAGCTATTTCGGGTCGAAAGTGATGGTGGAAGGTGCCGGATTTTTCCTCAACAACGAGATGGATGATTTTAGTGCAAAACCGGGCGTAGCCAACCTGTACGGTTTGGTTGGAAACGAAGCCAACAGCATCGCTCCGGGTAAACGGATGCTCAGTTCGATGACACCAAGTTTGGTGTCGAAAGACGGGAAACTGTTTATGGTAGTTGGTACACCCGGCGGTTCGACTATCATTACTTCGGTCTATCAAACCCTTTTGGATGTGATAGATTTTAAAATGGGCATGCAGGAAGCAGTCAATGCACCGCGTTTCCACCATCAGTGGTTACCCGATGTCGTTCGGTTTGAACCCGGTGCTTTTTCAGCTGATCTTATTAAAAATCTGAAAGCAAAAGGCTACATCATCGAAGAAAAAAATTCTCCGGTTATCGGTCAAGTCAATGCGATTTTGGTTTTGCCAAACGGGACACTCGAAGGGGGTGCCGATCCGCGTGGCGACAATACAGCGATGGGATATTAGCAATGGGCAATAGACAATAGGCATTAGGCATTAGGAAATAGGTAATGGGTAAAAGGAAGGAAATATCCGTTCCCTGAGTGAGTTCCCTGAGCGCGTTCCCTGAGCGGAGCCGAAGGGAGCCGAAGGGAACTGAAACCAAAAACCCGCTTTTTCAGATTAAACCTTTGTACATCGCTTTGATCAAGCCGTCTGCCAAACCGATTTTGGGGACGTGTATGTCAGTGGCTCCGCTCCATTTGGCGGCAAAGAGGAAGATTCTCGCCGCTGGAATGATAACATCCGCGCGGTCGGGGTTCATGTTAAGATTGGCGATACGATCTTCAAAACTCATGTGAATCAATCGTTCGTATTCTGCGTTCAAATAAATATAAGTCAAAGGTTTACCTACTGAAACACCCGACATTTTGAAAAGTTTGTTGATGTTCCCTCCCGATCCGATGATGTCAATTTTGTGGAAATCTTTGGTGTATTTTCGCAACCATTTCTTCATTTCGTCCCAAACCAATTCTTCGATTTTGTTATTAATCATCCGAACGGTTCCCATCCGAAACGAGCGAGAAACTAAAATTTTTCCTTGGGTAAAAATGGTGAACTCCGTACTTCCTCCACCTACATCGACGTAGAGATAGTTTTTGGATGAATCGATAAAGTTTTGAAGGTCGGTATTGGCAATGATGGTAGCTTCTGTTCGCCCGTCAATAATTTGAATGTCAATCCCCGCTTTCTGAGAGATGATTTCCACAACTTCAGTACCGTTGGTCGCTTCCCGCATGGCGGAAGTCGCGCAAGCCATGTGTTTTTCGACTCCGTGTGTTTTCATCAACAATCTAAACGCCTTCATGGTGTCAGTCATGCGGATGATGTTTGCCTTGGATATTTCCCCAACCGTGAAGGAATCCGACCCCAAACGAACGGGAACACGCACCAAAGCATTTTTGCGAAACAGTGGTTCTCTGCCTTCTGTTTCCAAAATATTCGCAATCAGCAACCGAATGGCATTTGAACCCACATCAATTGCAGCAAATTTTCTAATTATCAATTGTTTCCATTTTAGTGATTTGACATTTTCTCTAAATAGTAATCATAAATGGCAAACTGCGAACGGACTTTCGGCAAGTCGTTGACTCGGTAGGCATTGTCTTGCTTCTCTGATATAACGCGCGCTTTTACGTTGTCTGACCATCCAATTTTGAACGAATCAATCAGCTCGTTTTTAATGTCTTCATCGTAAATCGGGCAACCGACTTCAACGCGGGTGTCTAAATTTCTTTCCATCCAATCGGCCGATGAAATAAACACTTTCGGATGGTGGTCGTTGCAGAAAATAAACAGACGTGTATGTTCTAAATATTTACCGACGATGCTGATGATTTCTATGTTTTCACTCATGCCTTTCACGCCCGGAATCAAACAACAAATGCCGCGAACAATCATTTGTATTTTCACGCCGGCACGGCTGGCTTCGTACAGTTTATCAATTGATTTGATATCCGTGATGCTGTTGATTTTGATTTGGATATGTGCCTCTCTTCCTGCTTTGGCATGGGCAATTTCTTGATCAATGAGTTTAAAAAATTTGTTGCGGGTGTAATGCGGCGAAACGATCAGATGCTTAAATCGATGCACGCGATAACTGCTCTCAAAAAAATCAAAGACCTTGTTGACTTCTTTTAA
>PHDQ01000193.1 GCA_002841025.1 Bacteroidetes bacterium HGW-Bacteroidetes-13
TCGAATGAAAATGAATCATCTGAAATACTTTTTACTTGTTGTGATGCTTTTTGCGGCTACTGTTGATGTATATTCACAATTGCCGGGTTTAGGCAACCGTCGATTTGGCGGAAATACCGGTCAACAGACTGAAACCAAACGTGGAGATCTCAGACAACAAAAGAAAAATCTGGAGAAACCCGATATTTCACTTTACAAGATTATATCGCACGACTACGACACTACGTTCGTCGATACGAGTTTGACCATCCTCAAAGATTACAAACTCAACTACAAACGAAAAGACAATTTTGAACTTTTGGAGTTTCCCAACATCGGACAACCCTACAACGAATTAGCCTATGACTTCAACCGTGCAGATGCATTTCCAAGCATGGGTTTCAAAACAAAACACCAAAATTACCTGGAAGTAGAAGACATCAATTATTATGAGGTGCCTACCCCTTTTTCGGATTTGATGTATAAATCGGTTTTTGAACAAGGTCAAATTTTGGATGCCCTCATCACCCTTAACACCTCCCGACGATTCAATTTTTCCATTGCATACAAAGGATTGCGCTCCTTGGGAACTTTCCAAAACATCGAAACCAGCAACGGGCTGTTTCGTTTTACATTTAATTATCGCACGAAAAGCAATCGATACAAGGCGCGATTCCATTTTGTGGCGCACGATTTCAAATCGGAGGAAAACGGTGGACTCACCCCGCAAGGACTGCTGGACTTTGAAGGTGACACACCGCAGTTTCAAGATCGCGGCAGATTGCCGGTCAACTTTCAGGATGCGGAGAGTTTTATCGACGGAAAACGCGGGTATTTCGAACAAGAGTACGCATTATACAATGTAAAAAAGGATTCGTTAAAAACAGGCGGTTTCAAAATTGGTCATGTGTTTAAAGCGGAAGGTAAGTTTTACAAATTTGATCAAAGTCAAGCCAATGCGTTTTTTGGTGATTCTTTCACACCTGTTGTCAAAGACCGCGTTGATCAAAATGAAATAGTTAACCAGTTTTCCATCGCTTACGACCATCCGAAATACGGTTATCTAAAAGGAAAAATCAGCCACACCAATTATTTCTACGGATACAACTCGGTCGTGTTTTTTCAAGACAGAACCATCAAAAACGAGCTGAAAGGCGACATCATTTCCGCAGGCGGTGAATGGAAAAAACGATTCGGCAAAATTGATTTGAAAGCCGACGCATTATTGAACATTACCGGCGACTATGACGGCAATTATCTGAAAGCAGACGCTACTTACCAATTAGACAGTTTGTCTGTCGTGAAGGCTACATTATTGACCAATTCAAAAGCACCTGACTTCACCGCTCAGCTTTTTCAGAGTGATTATATGTTTTACAATTGGGAAAATAATTTTTCTAACACCAAAACACAAAACCTGACTTTGAGCCTAACCTCAAAAAAATGGGCAGATGTTTCCGTGAGTGCCACACGAATTCAAGATTATATCTATTTCGCCAATACCACCGATGAAGCAAACGTGCAGTTGGTTCGCCCATTTCAAGCAGGTGAAGACATCAGTTATATCAAAATCAAAGCCTTTAAAGAGTTTAAGTATTGGAAATTAGCCTTGGCCAACACGCTGCTTTATCAAAATGTTTCACAAGGCGAACAGTTTTTGCGCGTTCCGGATTTTATATCCCGAAATACTTTTTATTACACGGATAAAGTCTTTAAGAAAGCCTTGTTTCTTCAAACCGGGTTTACACTCAACTATTTTTCAGATTATTTCGCCAACGAATACAATCCTATTTTAGGTGAATTTTTCATCCAAGACAAAAAAGAAATCGGATTCCCGCGCCTCGACTTTTTTATTAATTTCAAAGTGCGACAGGCTCGGATTTACTTCAAATATGAAAACATCAGCCCGAGTACGGACGGCTTGTCCTCTCCGACCAATCCTTATCGCGACACCAAACTCAGATTTGGCATCGTGTGGAATTTTTTCTCCTAAAACACACGTTAAACTTTGACGAAGATTGGAATGTCGAATAAAATTTATTCAATTGGGAATTCGCACTTTTCTGAAGAAATATAATTCATAAAACAACCAGCCATAAACCAAAACATACTCTACGGACAACAGCCAAAAGTTCTCTTTAAAATCCGGATTGGAATAGGCAAAATAACTCAACATAACCACGAGCGTCCAAATCAACGGATAGCGAAAACGTGTGAAAATTGAAAGAATCAACAAGACCGCAACATACCACGGATGAACTACAGTTGCTGTAAAATAATAGACGGATATTGCCAAAAGCATTGAAACAACGACTTGCTGAAATGTCTTGTTTTTTCTGAAAAAAGCAATCGCTAAGACAATTCCGAGCACAATAAATGGCATTACCAAACCAAACGTACGGATGATATTGTAACCGGTTGTCTGATAGCCAACCCAACGAATGATGTAAAAAATACTCGCGTTGAACTCAAAATTATTGAAATACATATGGAGGCTGGTGAAATAAAACTTCAACAATTCGTCAGACAAAAACGGGAGATACAACAGTCCGAAAGCAAGTCCCGCCAAACTGCCAAAAACGAGAAATTTTTTCCAGCCTAAATACCTAAAAAACATCGGGATAAAAATCAGTGAAATCAGTTTAACCGAAGCTGAAAAACCAATCAGCACGGCGGCTGTTTTCCATTTTCCGGAAAGGATGAGATAAAAACCCCACAGCAACAGGAAAATCATCACACCTTCGAAATGTAAATTTCCGGTCATTTCGATGATGATAAACGGATTGAGCAAAAACCAAAAGATGTGATGAGCTGGAAGTTGCAAACGTTCGAGAATTTTTTTACCAAAATAAAGCGTTCCCAAATCGGCCAAAATGATAACGAATCGCATCCACGCAATAGCACCGAATATGCTGTTTGAAAACAAGATCGATAGCCAAAAAATAAACTGATTGAGCGGCGGATAAACGGTGTAGTGACTGCCGTTGAGCTCGCCCATTCCGCGATACAATTCTTCCGCTTGCAAAACCGGAAAAGTTCCCGAACGAATGAAATCTTGTGGCAGGGATAAATACGGATTTAAGCCTTCGGCTATCATGCGTCCGTCCCAAATAAAACGGAAATAGTCTTGAGACAAATTGGGTGTAGCCAACAGAAACAACAGTCGAAAAAGAACTGTAAGTATGGTTAAAAAGGCAAGGTTGTTTTTAGAAATCTGAACTATTTTGTAAAAGAAAAAAAACAAAGCCCCATAGAGCATGATGAATTTTGGAAAGTCTGTGCGTTGCAAATCATAGGCAAAACTCAGATAAAAAAATACGCTCGATAACGAGACAATGAAAAGAAAAGGCTGCTTTTTTACAAAACCAATCACGCCTTCGAGCTTATCGATTTAACGAACACAAAACCAAAACCGACGAAAAGCATCAGGTGAAAAGGGAACAATCCGAAGTCTCCGTTTTTACCGACCGTGAAAGCACTCCACATGCCAAACAAAAAGTACAACATCAAAATTCCTTCTAAAATAACATTTTTGGAAATTTTCTTGGCGATGTATTTATTGCCTTTCCATTTATCGGTTAACGCGTTGATGTTAAATTTGGGCGTGCGGACAAATTCGCTCTTTTTACCGATATGACCTTCAATAACCGCCATGGAATTGTGCAGTGAAAAACCCATCGCGATCCCGTAAAAGGTGATAAATTCTCCGCTGTATTTAATGAAATTCCAAAAACCGCCACCGTGGGTACTCTTGTAAGTAAACCAGTAGCAAGTGAATAAAATGATGGTTGTCAGTATGAAAAAAGAAGTTACATAAAAGTAATTCGCCAAGTGGCCAAAAGTGTTTTTGATGTACAACATCGGGATGCTCAAAATGGCTACAATCAAAACGTTCAGAAACATGGTGCTGTTGAGCAAATGCAAAATCCCGTGAACTTTTGTCTTGAAATCAAGATTGGACGCATGCACAACTTTGTATGCCATTTTTTCAAAATTTTCGGCACCGCCTTTGTTCCATCTGAATTGTTGAGAACGTGCCGCACTGATAACTACAGGAAGCTCCGCCGGCGTTTCCACATCCACCAAGTATTTGAATTTCCAATCTTTCAGTTGTGCGCGATAGCTTAAGTCCAAATCTTCCGTCAAGGTGTCGCCTTGCCAGTTTCCGGCATCGTAGATGCAGGTTGCGCGCCATATTCCTGCCGTACCGTTGAAATTGATAAAGTGTCCCTTGCTGTTTCTGCCCACTTGCTCGAGGGTAAAATGCGCATCCAAAGCAAGTGCCTGTATCTTGGTCAAAATGGAATAATCGCGATTGATGTGTCCCCAACGCGTTTGAACCACGCCTACTTTTTCGTCTTTGAAATAGGGAATTGTTTTGTACAGAAAATCATCCTGGGGAAGAAAATCTGCATCAAAAATGGCAATAAATTCACCTTTAGCGGTTTTCAAGCCTTCCTTGAGTGCGCCGGCTTTATAACCGACCCGATTTTCACGACGAACGTGTACAATATCCAGACCTTGTTTCTGAAGTTTTTTGATTTGTTGCGCATTGCTTTCAACCGATTCATCGGTAGAATCATCCAACACCTGAATTTCTAATTTTTCGCGCGGATATTTTATTTTTGAAATACATTCGAGCAAGCGTTCTACCACATACATTTCGTTGTACAACGGCAATTGAATCGTCACATACGGAATCTCTTCCGGCTTGCTGAAATCAAATTTCGGGCTTTTGTCGATGAGCTTTTTTGCTTTCAGATAATTAATCAACAAATT
>PHDQ01000194.1 GCA_002841025.1 Bacteroidetes bacterium HGW-Bacteroidetes-13
TAACGTGCAGAATACACGCCGGGTGCACCGTTCAGGGTTTCTACTTCCAAACCGCTGTCGTCGGCAAAACAGTTTTTCTCAAATTTTCGGTAAATAAATTCCGCTTTTTGTCGTGCGTTTCCTTCAAAGGTGGATTGTGTTTCTTCCAAATCTTCCGGATGTTGCAAATCAATCAGTGACAGCAACTGAATGTGTCTGGGCAATATTTTTCTAAGTTCACCGACTTTGTGTTGGTTTCCGGAAGCGAAAATGAGTTCGAGTGTGTCAGACATGGTGGTAAGGTTCGTTTTTCAGAATGGTACAGGCACGATAAAGTTGCTCGACAAAAATCAATCGAACCATCTGATGCGAAAAAGTCATTGCTGACAGTGAAATTTTGGCTTGCGCCCGACGATGTATTTCATCCGAAAAACCATACGGACCGCCGATGAGAATGATCAAATTTTTCCGACCTGCCAACAGTTGTTTTTGCAACCAATCGGAAAAACCCACCGAGCTGAATGATTTGCCGTTTTCGTCTAACAAAACCACAAAATCGGACGAAGCCAAGCGCGACAATATAAGTTTTCCCTCGGCTGCTTTTTGTTGAATTTCACTCAGATTTTTGGTTTTTTTAAGGTCGGGTATGAGTTCCATTTCAAAAGGTAAATAATGCTTTATTCGTTTTTCATAGTCGGCAATCAAGCTTTGCAGTCGCTCGTCATCCGTTTTTCCAATTGCTAAAAATTTCACGTTCATGGAGCTAAAATAGCATATTCAACGGAATTTTGACCCGCTTTTATTTTGTATTTTTGTGAAAATTGTCCTCATTAATATGAATAAGACTATTTAATGTGAGTTAATGAATTCAAAAGAAAATAACCTAAAAAGAATAACCGTTTTTTGCGGTTCGAGCTCCGGAAAGGAAGAAGTTTATAAAATTCAAGCGACTTTACTCGGACAAACACTTGCCAATCAAAACATTGAATTGGTTTATGGTGGAGCCAATGTTGGGTTGATGGGCGCGGTTGCAGATGGTGTTTTGTCCAAAGGCGGTAAGGTCATCGGCGTACTTCCTGTTTTTTTGAGTGAAAAGGAAATTGCGCATGCAGGCCTTACGGAACTTATTTTGGTGGAAAGCATGCACGAAAGAAAAATAAAAATGAACGAGTTGAGCGATGGTGTCATCGCGCTTCCCGGGGGATTCGGCACTTTGGAAGAACTTTTTGAAATGCTGACATGGGCGCAATTGGGTTTGCATAAAAAACCCATTGCCATTTTAAATACCAACGGATTTTATGACGAATTAATCGCGTTTATCCAGACCATGGTCAACAAGGGATTGTTGAAAGAAGTCAATCAAAAAATGTTGTTGGTAAGTGACAACATCGAAGATTTGCTCAATCAAATGAGAAACTACACTCCCCCGACAGTCGGAAAATGGATAGATAAAGAAAAGGTATAATTTTGCAGTAGTAAATACCACATGACAAAATGAAAAATCTAAAATCAGTTCCCTGAGCGGAGTCGAAGGGAACCGAAGTGCAAATCACAATGGAAAAATTTTTGTAACTATTCAGCTATACAAATGAATTTCGTTTTAACCTTCACTTCGCGTGGTTTTTAATAGTAATGCGACCGCTTTACTATTAAAAATTGCCTGTCTGCCACAGGCAGGTATCGAGAAGTTTGTAATTGTAGCGTTCTCGATACGTTTTATTAAAAAAAGCGGTCGCATTTTTCAATAAAACACTCGAACAGACAAAATTTGTATCGATTTTTCATGAGACTGAATAGTTACAAATTTTTAAAGCGAACTTTCTGATTTCTTGCCAAATGAATTTTTGATTGGAAAAGTTTGTTTTACTTATTTTGAACAAACGTTATAATAGATTAATTTTACCCTTTAACAGTATAAAAATGGATATTTTCTCATCCGATTTTTTTAAAACAGAGCTTCATCGAATCATTTCCGCTGCCATTCGGGAAGATGTTGGCGACGGCGACCACAGTTCGTTGGCTTGTATTCCGAATGATGCACTGGGAAAAGCCAAATTGTTGGTCAAAGACACCGGGATTATTGCCGGGGTTGATTTTGCCAAAGCGGTTTTTCAGCATGTCGATACGGAAATAAAGGTGGAAGAGCATATCAAAGACGGAAGTTCTGTGAAATATGGCGATATCGTTTTTTATGTTTCCGGCAAAGTACAATCGATTCTCAAATCGGAGCGTTTGGTGCTCAACGGCATGCAACGCATGAGCGCGATTGCCACCAAAACCCAAAAGTATGTGCTTCAATTGGAAGGAACCAACACGCAGATTTTAGATACCCGCAAGACCACGCCGGGCATCCGTTTGCTCGAAAAATGGGCAGTCCACATCGGCGGAGGTGTCAATCATCGGTTTGGCTTGTATGATATGATTATGCTGAAAGACAATCACATAGACTATGCGGGTGGAATTTCTAACGCCATCGAACGAACCAAAAATTATTTAAAAGAAAACAACAAAGAATTGAAAATAGTGGTAGAAGCGAGAAATTTTGAAGAAATCGAAGAAATTCTGAAACACGATGGAATTTATCGCATATTGATTGATAATTTTTCGATAGAAGATACCAAAAAAGCAGTCGATATGATAGGAGGGAAGTGTCTTACGGAATCTTCCGGCGGAATCACGTTTCAGAATCTGCGAAAATATGCCGAGTGTGGAGTCGATTTTGTTTCTTCAGGTGCCTTGACACATTCGGTAAGTAATATGGATTTGAGTCTAAAAGCAGTATGATATGGTTTCTGAACTAAAAATGCGACTGCTCAAAATCCCAGTTCTTGACAACCTTATTCGGTTGGTAGATAAAATCAAAATACCTGGATTAGAAGGACTTTCGCTCTACGATGTGGTGGAAATGTACGTGCTTGGCATCATCAAAGGTGCGCTCAGCTCGAGAGCAAGTGCAATTTCGTTTAGTTTTTTTATGGCTATTTTCCCATTTTTGTTGTTTATCCTTAACCTGATTCCTTTTGTTCCGATTCAAGATTTTCAGGCTGATGTTTTTGCATTTATCGACGGAATTTTACCTCCGCAAACCTCCGATTTTTTCAATGGTATCATCATTGATATCATGAACAACCGACGCGGCGGATTGCTTTCGGTGGTTTTTATACTTTCTTTGTTTTTGACCACCAATGGCGTTCAGGCTGTCTTTGCTGGTTTTGAAAACTCCTATCATGTCGAAGTAAACCGCTCTTTTTTTAAGCAATATTTGGTGTCTTTTGGCGTGGCAATTATCTTGGCTACCTTGCTGTTGACAACTGTAATTGGAATCGTTTTCTTTGAATTTTTTATCAATATATTGTTTGAAAACAGAGTAATCGAAGATGCACTTTTTTGGGTGCGTATTGGTAAAAATGCATTTTATTTTATCATACTGATACTAAATGTGGGCACGCTCTATTATTTTGGCTGCACCGGAAATCTTAAGCCCAAGTTTTTTTCTGTCGGATTATTTCTCACCACTATTTTGTTGGTAGGAACCACTTATCTTTTTGGAATCTATGTAGAAGATTTTTCCCGTTACAATGAACTATACGGCTCCATTGGTGCGCTGTTGATTTTGATGGTTTATATTTGGTTAAATGCCAATATTTTACTCTTGGGTTTTGAGTTGAATGCCACTTTGCGGGCATTAAAAAGTAGAAACATCAATAATTCCATCGCATCTTCATGAAGTATTTCGTAGATGTGATATTGCCACTGCCATTACCCAAGCCTTTTACCTATGAAATCAACCTAGACGAAGCTAAGTTTATCAAGCCTGGAATGCGCATAGCGGTTCCATTCGGCAAATCTAAAATCATCACAGGTTTGGCTCAAGTTGTGCACGACATTCCGCCCGAAACCTACGAAACCAAAGAAATCTACCAGATTTTGGACAATGAACCCATTGTCAATGAAATTCAATTAAAACTTTGGGAATGGATGGCATCTTATTATCTCTGTACTCAGGGTGAGATACTCCGTGCTGCTTTGCCGGGGACGCTGCTTTTGGAAAGTGAAACCAAAATATTCAGAACAACTTTGTCAATTGACGAAACTGTTTTAAACGATGATGAATACCAGATTTTGGAAGCATTGGACATTCAACCGGTTTTGAATATCAACGATTTATCGAATATTTTAAACAAGAAAAATGTGATTTCGGTTATCAAATCGCTCCTGCAAAAAAAATTGGTGGAAGTCGATGAAGTGTTGGAAGAAGGTTATAAACCCAAGTGGATCAGTTTGCTTTCGCTACATCCCGATTTACAAGTCGAAGCAAAATTCAAATCGGTTTTAGGTGACTTAGCTAAAGCGACCAAACAAAAAGAAGCGTTTCTCCAATTTATCACGGTCTTTCAACGCTTGCAAAAGCCTGTCAACAAGCACGATTTGGTAAAGGATTACAACATCAAAGCCACTGTCATCAAAGCTTTGATTGAAAAAAATATACTTTTTGAATCCAAAGTTCGGGCCGACCGTATGGTTTTCGAGCAGCAATCTTTGCTTCAATCCAAAGATTTGAGCAAAGAGCAAATGACAGCCTTGCAGCAAATAAAGTCAGGTTTTGAAATAAAGGATGTTTGTCTGTTGTTTGGGGTCACATCTTCGGGTAAAACGGAAATTTATGTAGAGCTGATTCGCGAAGTCATCGCTTCGGGCAAACAAGTTTTGTATCTCTTGCCCGAAATTGCATTGACCACACAAATTGTGTCTCGATTGCGGAGCTAT
>PHDQ01000195.1 GCA_002841025.1 Bacteroidetes bacterium HGW-Bacteroidetes-13
CATAAAAAGAGAATACCTAACTTTACGTTTCTTATTCAATTTCAACCGTATGAAAAACATATTGCTTATGTCCATTATCGTTTTTGCCATTGCTTGCAACAAACAAACAAAAAATCCGATCCAATATCCCGAAACCCAAAAAACTGACAGCGCAACTGTCTATTTCGGCGAAACCGTCAAAGACCCCTACCGTTGGCTCGAAGACGATCGCTCTAAAGAAACTGCCGCTTGGGTCAAAGCTCAAAACAAAGTCACCTTTGCATATTTGGAGAAAATCCCTTTTCGAAATAGCTTGAAAGCGCGTTTGGAAAAAATCTGGAACTACGAAAAAATCACCGCACCTTTCAAAGAAGGCGACTACACCTATTTTTACAAAAACGACGGGCTGCAAAATCAATATGTATTGTATCGAACCAAAGAAGGTGGCGAACCTGAAGTTTTCCTCGACCCCAATGAGTTTTCAAAAGATGGAACAAGCTCTTTGGCAGGTATCGACTTTTCTAAAAACGGAAAAATAGCAGCTTATTCCATTTCCGAAGGAGGCAGCGATTGGCGGAAAGTAATGGTGATGAACACCGATACCCGGGAAATCATCGAAGACACTTTGGTGGACATCAAATTCAGCGGTATTTCCTGGAAAGACAACGAGGGTTTTTACTACTCGAGTTATGACAAACCCAAAGGCAGTCAGCTTTCAGCCAAGACCGATCAACACAAACTCTATTATCACAAATTGGGAACTTCCCAAGAATCGGATGTGGTCGTTTTTGGCAACAAACCCGAGCAAAAAAGACGTTATGTAGGCGGACAAGTTTCTGAAGATGGCAATTATCTGTTTATTTCTGCCTCCGTTTCCACCTCCGGCAACGAATTGTATCTACAAGATTTGACAAAACCAAACGCACCGATTGTTCCGATGATTGCAAACTTCGACTATTCAACGTCCCTGTTGGATGTGTCCGCCAATACAATTTTTCTGTTGACCAATTACCAAGCACCCAATCAGAAGGTTGTAACGGTCAGCGTGCAAAATCCTTCGGTTGAAAATTGGATAGACTTTATTCCGGAAACCGAAAATGTGTTAAGCATCTCGAAAGGTGCAGGTTGTTTTTTCACAGAATACATGAAGGACGCTGTTTCACAAGTGTTTCAATACGATTATCAAGGAAATAAAATAAGAGAAATCGAATTGCCCGGAGTCGGTTCGGTGAGCGGATTTGGCGGCAAAAAAGAAGATGCTGTTTTGTATTATTCTTTTACCAATTACGTCACACCCGGAACGATTTATTCCTTTCATCCGAAAGAAGGGACTTCGGAAGTTTATCAAAAACCTAAAATTGATTTTACGCCTGAAAACTACGCTTCCGAACAAGTGTTTTACACCTCCAAAGACGGCACGAAAATCCCGATGATTATTACCTACAAAAAAGGCATCAAGCGCGATGGAAAAACCCCGACGATTCTCTACGGCTACGGCGGATTCAACATCAGCCTGACACCATCGTTCAGCATTGCCAATGCGGTTTGGCTCGAATTAGGCGGTATTTATGCCGTTCCGAACCTGCGAGGTGGCGGTGAATACGGTCGTGCGTGGCACGATGCAGGAATCCAAATGAAAAAACAAAATGTATTTGACGATTTTATCGCTGCCGCCGAGTATTTGATTCAAAACAACTATACCTCAACCGACTATCTCGCCATCAGAGGAGGTTCAAATGGTGGATTGTTGGTTGGTGCAGCCATGACCCAACGACCTGACTTGTTCGCGGTGGCACTGCCGGCTGTCGGCGTGATGGACATGCTTCGATACCACACTTTTACTGCCGGAGCAGGTTGGGCTTATGACTATGGTACGGCGGATGATTCCAAAGAAATGTTTGCGTACCTCAAAGGATATTCACCCGTCCATAACCTCAAGCCCGGTGTTTCCTATCCTGCAACCCTGGTGACCACTGCTGACCATGACGATCGCGTAGTGCCGGCACATTCGTTTAAATTTGCCGCCACACTCCAAGAAAATCAAGCGGGCGACAAACCGACCCTGATACGGATTGAAACCAATGCCGGACACGGAGCCGGAAAACCGGTGTCCAAAACCATCGAAGAAATGGCAGATATTTTTGCTTTCACATTGTATAATATGGGTGTGAGAGAATTGAAATAATAGGTTGCCAGTAATTTGAAAAAAAATTGAACAATGAACAAAATTTTTGCAATTGTAATTTTATTTCTTTCAATTTCATCATTCGGACAATCTGAAATAAAGGATACGCTCAAATACGAATATAAAGTTGAGAAATTGAAATCGGACTTTTTTAAAGACGAGAGAAATGTAAAAATTTATTTGCCACCAAATTACGATAAACAACAAAAATACCCGGTTATTTATACATTAGATGGCTACGAATTATTTGAAATTACAACCAATTACGAAAATTATTTAGCTAAATATAATGTGCTTCCAAATTGTATTGTGGTGGGAATTTTTCACAATGACAGAAATTATGAAACAACACCTAATTATGGAAGTGATATAAACATACCAACAAATCAATTTTTGGAAGGTTCGGAAAAATTAAGGAACCACCTTTATAAAGAAATAATTCCTTTAATTAATTCAAATTATTCAGTTTCGGGATTTAATGTTTTGATTGGTCATTCCAATACTGCAACACTTGCAAGCCAAATAATTTCAATGCCAAACAATCCGTTTCAAGGAATTATTGCCATAACGCCAGACTTATTAAAAGAACAAATTGAAAATCTAAACAAAACACTTAAAGAAAAGAGAAACAAAAATCTGTATTACTTTGTTTCTTCGGGAACTAAAGATGATAAATACAGATTTGCAACAGGCAAAAAATTGGATAGTATCTTTAAAAATAACACAAATATTGGCGTTAAGTTAAAAGAAGAAGTTTATAATGCAGGACATCTTGATTTGGTAGTAAAATCCTTAAATGATGCCCTAATGTTTATGTTTTCAGATTATAGAAATTACAATGATTTTGAGACTAAAGTAAATGAAAATAAATTATCTGTTTCTGACTATTTAAAAGATAAATCCAATTCAACCCTTCAGAATTATGGTATAGAATTTAATTTGGATCAAGATGATTTTTATTATCTGTTATATTTGGTAATCGCAGAAAAAAACAGCAACCTTTTAGAACAACTTTTTGAAGTTGGCGAGAAAAATGAATTTTTCGCAAAAGACGAAGCATATTCCCAAAAAGCGCAATTATACGAAGACATGGGACTCTATAATGATGCTCTAAAAAATTGGAAACTTCAAATCGAAAAAGGATATAATAACAATGTTTTCTACTACGAAAGACCATTTAAAATTCTTTATGAAAAATTGAACAAACCAAAGGAAGCAATTGACTTTTTAGAAAGTTCGATAAAAAAATATCCAAAAGGGAAACTGATTTTCAGTTATTTCATAGCCAAAGTTTGTGCCGAAAAGGAAATGTTAAGGAGCAAAGGATTGAAAAATATAGACTATTGTATAAAGGAATTTAAAGAAAATAGAAAATTCACTTTATCGGAGGCAAAAGAACTGAAAACAAAATTGGGAAAATAAAAACTACTGGCAAGCCGTGTATATCTCATTGCGGGGCAAGTGATTGACTCGAAAGTTTGCGATTTTTTGCTAACTTTACAACTTAACCGAAAGTACTCGCTGTTATATCCGCAACGAGCCATACACGTAGAACGTTGTGCATAAAAACCCAATCGTTTTCTTATTTTTGAACGATTTTTTAAACAGCATTTCATTTCGTTGAAAAAACACCAAGCGATGCACAAATTCATTTCCTACATTCTATCGGTTTTTTATTACCTCGCTTTCGGATTGACCTTGGTGGTTTTTCATCCCATCCAATGGATTTGTTTGAAATTGGGCGGCTACCGATGGCACAAAATATCCGTCGATTGGCTCAATTTTTTTCTCAATGCCAGTTTGTGGGTGATGGGTGTGTTTTACCGATTTGAGTTTGCCGAAAAACTGCCTTCCGGAAGGCCGATAATTTTTGTTTCCAATCACCAGAGTTTGCACGACATTCCGCCGATGATTTGGAAGTTTAGACGATTTCATCCCAAGTTTGTCGCTAAAAAAGAATTGGGCAACGGCATCCCGAGTGTCTCGTTTAATTTGAGGCACGGTGGTGCGGCACTCATCGATCGCAAAGACCCGACGCAAGCCATTCCCGCATTGCTCAAGTTTGCAAAATACTTGAACACACACCAACGCTCAGCAGTTATTTTCCCTGAAGGCACCCGAAGCAAAGACGGTGTTCCCAAACGATTTGCACCCGGTGGGTTCAAAGTACTCATTGAAAATATTCCCAACGCGCTGATTGTTCCTGTGAGCATCAACAACTCGTGGAAAGTCATTCGATACGGTTCTTTTCCGCTTTCGGCGGGCGAACGAATTACGTTCTATGTACATTCACCCATCGATCCGGTCGGTAAAACCTTTGAAGAGGTGTTTGCGTTGACAGAAAAAGCCGTGAAAAGCCGAATCAATGAATCAATTTAATAACGTGAGTTCGATTTAATTAAGACAAAATGTTTTAATCAAATTAAACACAAATTACTGTAAATCAATGAATAATAAAAAGTAGTCATCTGCTTACATTTGCACTATCAGCGGGAAAATTCTTTAAAAGTCTCCCGCGAATAACGCAGATTAGCGCGGATGTCAATGAGTCAAACTCAAATCGCTTTAAACCAAATTAT
>PHDQ01000196.1 GCA_002841025.1 Bacteroidetes bacterium HGW-Bacteroidetes-13
TCGGATTTGTCAAAACCGGTCATCGAAAATTTCGAATTCAAGAAAGAAGATCAATGCGAAATCATCGGCGGAAAAATCTATGTTTCTCCCTTGCTTTTTAGCGGATTGATTGAAAATCCGCTGAAATTGGAAAAAAGAGAATACCCCATTGAATTTTCTTTCCCAACGACCAAACAATACCTGATAACCATCAACATACCCGCAGGATACCAGATAGAATCTGTTCCGGAAAGTCTTGCGCTTCAACTTCCCGAGGATATCGGGTCTTATCAATACAACATCACCGCAAAAGCAAACCAAATCCAGGTAAAACTCACTTCCGAAATCAAATCACCGCTCATTTCTGCCGAAGGATACGAAATGATAAAAAACTATTATCAGCAAATTATCCAAAAAAATTTAGAAAAAATTGTACTAACTAAAATCTAATTCAGACCTATCAACTAAACTCTCGAAATCATGAAATATCTAAGTATTTTATTGTTGTACGTTGTTTTTATGACGCTGACAGCGCAAGCCCAAGAAGTAAAATTCGGTAAAGTGACCAAAGAAGAACTACTCGAAACGACACATCCCTTAGAACCGGATGCAAAGGCGGCAATTTTGTATAAAAATCAAAATGTTCGATTCGATTACAACGTATATAAGGGTTGGACATTGGTAACTACGGTTTTTCAAAGAATTAAAATCTATCAAAAAACCGGTTTTGATTGGGCAACGACCTTGGTTCCTTTGTATATTGGCAGTAGCGAAAGCGAACGCATTTCCGGTATCAAAGGTGTCACTTTCAATTATGAAAACAACCAGATAACGGAAGACAATCTTAAAAAGGAAAGTATTTTTGAAGAAAAGGTCAATAAATACAGAAAAAAAGCATCTATCACCCAACCCAATGTAAAAGAAGGCAGCGTTTTAGACTTAGAATACCAAGTTTTTTCTCCATTTTTCACCAGTATTGATGAATTAAAATATCAATTTGACATACCGGTCAATCAGATTAATACGACGGTTAGCATCCCTGAATATTTTATGTTCAAACAGCATTTTAAAGGTTTTTATCAGGTAAAGTTTGATCAACATACAGAAAATCAAACCATCTTTATCGATGGACAAAGACTGTCTTATTTGGAAACCATTTACAACATTGGTGGTCGCCAAATTCCATCCATGCAAGACGAAAGCTATGTGTCAAACATAGACAATTACCGAACTTCCGTAAAGTTTGAATTGAACGGAACCCGGTTTCCGAACAACCCGTATAAGCTGTACAATCAAACATGGGAAGATGTCGCCAAAACCATTTATAAATACGATTCCTTCGGTGAGCAACTCGATAAACAGAGCTATTTTAAAAGTGATTTGACACAACTGATCACAAACGAAATGTCTGCGGAAGAAAAAGCAGCTAAGATTTTTGCGTTCGTTCAAGACAAAATGACTTGGAATAATTATTACGGAGCAACCTGCAACGACGGTGTGCTAAAAGCGTACAAAGAAAATACCGGAAATGTTGCGGAGATAAACCTCATGTTGACTGCCATGTTTCGAGAATCCGGTCTCGATGCCAATCCGGTTTTGGTGAGTACGCGGTCAAACGGCATACCCTTGTTTCCAACGATTGAAGGTTTTGATTACGTTGTTTCCGCAGTCAATATAGACGGGAATATCATTTTGTTTGACGCAACCGAAAAAGAAACCATTCCAAATTTGCTCCCCATACGCGCCCTCAATTGGAACGGAACATTGGTGCGCAAAGACGGAACATACAGCACCCTTGATTTGTCACCAAAACGGCCATCCAATAAATCTATTTTGATGAATGCATCTTTGGATGAAAAAGGAGGTATCAACGGGAAAATACAGATTTATCAGACAGATTATGTTGCTTATCTTTTCCGCAGAAATCTAAAATCCAAAGAAAAAGAAGCTTATTTAGAATCTTTGGAAAACAAATACAACGGTATCGAAATATCCGATTATCAAACCAAAGACGCTGAAAATCCCACCAAACCCGTGACGGAAACCTTCGCTTTTCAAAAGGAAGATCAATGTGAAATCATCGACGGGAAAATCTATTTTTCGCCCCTTTTCTTTTTCGCGACCAATGAAAACCCTTTTAAAATGGAAGCTCGCGAGTATCCCATCGATTTTGCTTTTCCGATTTCTGAATCCTATCGGTTTAGTATTTCAATCCCGGAAGGCCATCAAGTGGAGTCATTGCCGGAAAGTGTTTTATACAAATTGCCTGATAACATGGGTGAACTTCGGTTTTCGCTTGCGGTTTCGGGAAACATCCTTCAGGTTAATGTCGTTGAAAAAATAAATTCTGCCATCATTAGCTCAATTAATTACCCGATTATCAAAGAGTTCTACAACCAACTCGTTCTGAAAGAAACGGAGAAAGTTGTTTTAATTAAAACATAAAAATGGACATAAAAAACGCACAACGCGAAGTTGACAATTGGATTAAAGCACATGGTGTTCGCTACTTCAACGAGCTCACCAACATGGCACAACTCACCGAAGAAGTAGGTGAAGTGGCTCGCATCATCGCACGTCGTTATGGTGAACAAAGTGAAAAAGAAAGCGACAAAAACAAAGATTTGGGCGAAGAATTGGCCGATGTGGTTTTTGTGGTGCTTTGTCTCGCCAACCAAACCGGTGTCGATTTGCAGCAAGCTTTCGACAAAAAGTTGGAAGTCAAAACCAAACGCGATCACGACCGCCACCAAAACAATCAAAAATTGAAGCATTAAGCCCTCGGTTCAAAACGCGGGACATAAAATTAAACGAGAAATCTAAAAACCAAAACCGTTTTAACGGTTTGGACTTTATCGCTAAAACTTTATGCGTTACATTTGCCAAAAATTCTATTCTTTAGATGGACATTACCCTGCGTGTTAAGTCAGATGAAATAAAGGGAAGTTTGAATATTACAGGCTCTAAGAGCGAATCCAACCGTTTGTTGTTGCTCAAAGCCTTGTATCCGGAACTTCAAATCGGCAACCTTTCCAATTCCGATGATTCCGTCGCGATGGAAAACGGCTTAACAATTCATCAGGGCGAAGTTGACATTCACCACGCCGGTACGGCCATGCGTTTTTTGACCGCTTTTTTTGCCTCACAAGCCCAACGGGAAGTGATACTGACCGGATCAAAAAGAATGACCGAAAGACCTATTTTAATTCTGGTCGATGCGCTCCGGCAATTGGGAGCGGAGATTAATTACACACAAAATGAGGGTTATCCGCCAATCAAAATAAGTGGAAAAAATCTTCTAAAAAACAAAGTTACGCTGGCTGCCAATGTCAGCAGTCAATACATCTCCGCGCTGTTGCTTATCGCACCCAAACTACCCAACGGCTTAGAACTGACCTTGGAAGGAAACATCACTTCTGTACCTTACATCAAAATGACTTTGGGACTTTTGAACGAACTCGGTATTCAAACTTCATTTGAAGGAAATCTCATCAAAGTTTATCCGCAAAACAAACTTGTTAAAAATCAAATGGAAGTGGAGTCTGACTGGAGTTCAGCTTCCTATTTTTTCGGCGTACTCGCTTTGTCAGCAGTTGGGTCTTCCGTGCGTTTAACGTCCTACAAACAACAAAGTTTGCAAGGCGACAGCGTGTTGCAGGAAATCTATAAATCCTTTGGCGTTGATGCAATTTTTGACGGTCAAAAATTGACTTTGACAAAATCTAATGAACCCAAAATGAAGTTGTTTTCTTACGATTTATCAAACGCGCCCGACATTGCACAAACCATCGCAGTAAGTTGTTTTGGTTTGGGAATTGAATGCCGATTGACGGGTTTGCACACACTCAAAATCAAAGAAACGGATCGTTTGGAAGCCTTAAAAATCGAATTGACAAAATTGGGTGCAGAAATCGCTGTCACTTCGGATAGTCTTCACTTGCGACCTTCTACACACTTCAATTCGAATATTTCCATAGATACCTACAACGATCACCGAATGGCAATGGCATTTGCGCCAATGGTGCTCAAAATTCCTCTTGGCATCAACGACGCAGAAGTGGTTTCAAAATCCTATCCCGATTTTTGGACAGATTTAGAAAAAATCGGATTTGAAGTGAATCAAAAATAATATTTGTTAAGTACTTCGTCGGGTCTTGCTTTTTTTATACTTTCGTAGAACCTTTTTACTTATAAATACTTAGATTATGTTGATGTTCATCAGCGGAACCGAAATTGCTTTTATACTTTTTATCGTTGTCATGGTTTTTGGTGCAGACAAGATACCGGATATAGCCCGTGGATTGGGCAAAGGCATGCAGCAAATTAAGAATGCAACCAACGAAATCAAAAGTGAAATTCAAAAAAGCGCAGACAAAAACGGTATAGACACTTCTTTTACGGAAGATATTACAAAAGAGATTAGTGAAGCCAAAAAGAGCTTGGAAGATATCGGTGGAACCATCAAACGCAATCTTTAAATGTTTGAACAGATTCTCGATGCAGATTCGAAAATACTTATTTACCTGAATAATTTAGGTACGTCTATGTTCGATTGGTTTTGGATGGTCTGTACCAACGAAGTTACTTGGATTCCCCTTTTCGTGTTTATAGTCTTGTCGGTTTACAGAAGATTCAGTGCCGAACTCGCCCTAAAGATTTTGATGTATGCACTTTTGCTGTTGGCAGCCAATTTATTATTAACCGAAATCGTCAAGGAAGCCGTCGGACGCATCCGTCCCAACAACGACCGCGCCATGATTCAT
>PHDQ01000197.1 GCA_002841025.1 Bacteroidetes bacterium HGW-Bacteroidetes-13
CATTACCTTGGGGAACATCACCGAGTTTGTGGTTATTTTCATCAACAACACACCGGGTGGTTTGGGCAATGACTTGGCGTTGGATGACATTGTCATCAAGCAAACCTTTTGTAACTCCGACAACGACATCACACCCGATGTTTTTGACCTCGATGCCGACAACGATGGCATACCCGATATTGTAGAAGTTGGTTTCGGTCAGTTGAGTGGCGGAAAAGCCACCATGGATTTGGCGGCACTCGGCCCTTGGGTTGATGCAAACGGAAACGGCTTGCACGATTCCATTGACCCGTTTGTGGCAGGATTCAACATCATCAGCACCGACAGCGACGGCATTCTCGACCAATTCGATTTAGACAGCGACAACGATGGCTTGTTTGATGTGGACGAGGCAGGTTACGGCGATGGCGATGTCAATGGCGACGGCATGGGCGATGGCGGAGACTCAGATGGAGATGGCATTCTGGATGTGTTCGACTTTTTTGTAGGCTTTGGCAACCTCGGACAGCCTTTGCCGATTAACTCAGACGGCGATACCTATCCCGGGACACTTGGAAACATTCCGCTGTACGATTACATGGAAGTAGATTCGAACAACGATGGCACTTTTGACCTTGCAGATCAACTCCATAGTGCATTAGATGCCAACAACGACGGCATTATTGATGGCACTACCGATGTGGACAGAGACGGTATCTTGGATGCTTTTGACACGAGTACCTTGGTGTTTGGTTCGCCCCGCGACTTGAACGAGCCGCTTTATATTGAATTTGACGGGCGCAACGATTATGTGCAAGAATCTCTGGACATAGTGCAAGGTTTGGCCGGTGCTACCCTGATGGCATGGATAAAACCTTCCGATGTTTCTCAAAATCCTGTGATAGCAGGTGAAGAAAATTTTATTTTTTCGGTGATAAACACCAACAGGCTGCGTTTAAATGTAAATGGCGCAAATTTCAATTCAAATTCAGGTGTAAATATACCACTAAATACGTGGACGCATGTTGCCGCCGTTTTTGATGGAGCGAACTCCTTGGCAAAAATTTACAAAAATGGTGTTTTGGTCGGTTCAACGAGTGTCAGTGGCGTTATTAACCTCACGGCAAACAATGTGTTCAGAATTGGAAGAAATCCACTACCCTCAGGTTCAAACTATTTTAAGGGTTCCATCGACGAAGTTCGTGTGTTCAACACAGCTTTGACCACCGCGCAGATTCAAAAAATGGTTTATCAGGAATTGTTTATCAACGGCTCAAACCTGCAAGGAACGATTATTCCGATAGACATTCCCGGACTGACTGCCGCCAACATGGTTCGCTACTTCCGAATGGACACCTACAAAGACGACATAGCCGATGATTTGACCACGCCGACGGTAGATTTAGGTACAGGGGCAAAGATTTTTAATGTGAAAGTCATCAAAAGACAGACAGCCCCGATGCCTTTTATAACCAAACAAGCCGGAGCTTTGGATGCAGCGGTTGCAGATGTAGCAAACGGCGTTTTGGGCACCGATGCGACTGCGAATGATTGGTCTATCGTAGATGTTCGTCACAACATCAACATGACGGCATCCGATGGCGACTTGGGTATGATTGTTCGTCCGGGTGTGACCATTACCGTTGACAACGATTCAGAATTAAAGAATGATTGGTATTTAAAACTCGATGGTTCGATAGATTTGTTGGGCGAATCCCAGTTGGTACAAACGGACATTTGCCAACTCGATGTGACCAGCATCGGCACCATCAAACGCAGACAACAAGGCACAGCCGATAAATATACCTACAACTATTTTTCAATGCCGGTAAGCCAAGTAAGTTCGGTTTCCAACAACTTGGGAGATATGCTTTCGGGTATGTTGAAAACTTCGGCTGGCAATGTACAGTATTCATTTACGTTAAATCCGCCTGCAACCCAGACCACGCCAATTACCTTGGCATCGCGATGGTTTTATATTTTTGACAACCAGGGCGCAAGCGACATCACAAATTGGGCACAAATTGCACCGACAGATAACATAAAGGCCGGTTTAGGTTTTACCATGAAAGGACCGGGCACAGGAGCGGTGGCCGATCAATATGAATATATTTTTGAAGGTAAACCAAACAATGGAGATATTTCGGTAGCTGTGTCGACCGGTAACCAAGTTTTGGTTGGCAACCCTTACGGATCTGCATTAGATGCCAATAAGTTTATAGACGACAACATAGGAGTTTCATCACCTGCCAACAATTCCATAGATGGTACCTTGTATTTTTGGGAACATTTTGGTGGCGGCAGTCATTTGTTGAAGGAGTATGAAGGCGGTTATGCTGTTTACACCAAAGCGGGAGGGGTTTTGGCGTTGCAACACCCCGATTTGTACAATCCGCTCAGCCCGGGTGGCAGCAAAACGCCCACTCAGTTTATTCCGGTAGGGCAAGGTTTTTTTGTCACGGCTGATGCCGATGGTGGAAATGTAGTTTTCAAAAACTCACAACGCACTTTTGTGACGGAAGGCTCCGGTAATTCTATCTTCACCGAAGCACCTAAAGGAAGGGGAGATGTTGTTTTGGGACAAGCCACCCAAACGCAAACCACGCAGGCAGCAGTTGAAAACACAAATGAGCCTGTGGTTCGCAAAGCTGGTCAGCAAGCAGTTGCAGACACCCTGCGACGCGTTTGGATTAACTTTACCACGCCGACCAAGTTCAGAAGACAGGTGTTGGTTGCTTTTACAGACCAAGCCACCAAAGATGAAGACAACGGTTATGATGCCTTGTTAATCGACAAAGGACCAAACGACTTGTTTTGGAAAGTAAACGACAAAGAATATGTAATTCAGGCTATTCCACCTTTTGATGAGCAAACGGTTATCCCGATGGAAACAGTCATCAGAGATGCCGGGCAAGTAAAAATAGAAATAGCCCAGGTTGAAAACATCGTTGACAGCCAACCGATTTATCTACGGGTTTGGAACGGTACGACTTTTACGTATCACAATTTAAGAGAAGAGCCTTTCGCGGAAAACCTGACAGCGGGTGTTTTTCCTGACCGTTATCAAATTACCTTTGGCACCAACCAAACACTTTCCACAGACGACAATGCTTTGGCGGGCGATGGGAGAATCTTGTTTGCCAGCAGCAGCAGCGAATTGATCATCAACAACCCGAAAGGTGAGTTGATAGGCAAAGTAAATGGCTACAACATGTTGGGACAATTGGTCTATCAAACAGAAGTAAACACCAACCAAAGCACGGTTTCATTGCCGGTGAACCTTACCCGAGGCGTTTATATTTTTAACATTGAAATCGACAATCAACAAGTTGCCAAAAAAATAATCAAAGACTAACTAACCTAAAACACTATTTTTCATGAAGCATTTATTACTGACTATTGCTTTTTTATGCGGCTCTGTTTTTGCTTTTGGGCAATCGGAAACAAGCAACACCGCCAATTGGGTGATTACAAAAATCACCGGAAACAACGCTGTTGAAAGACCTTATGAAATGATTTACGGCCCTGACAACAGGCTTTGGATTACGGAGCGGAGAGACGATGTTGGAGGGATTACCGGAGGTAAAAGAATTGTTCGCATTGACACCACCGGAGCAAACAGAACCACCATGATTAATTTTGGCGCAAAAGTATTCACCAATGCAGGGCAAGATGGTGTTTTGGGCATTGTAGCTCACCCGGATTTGTATGCCAATCCGGCAACCACAACCAACAATTATGTATTTGTTTCCTATACGTATTCAACCAATGGAATTGAAACAGGCAGACTTTTGCGCATCGTTCGTTTGCTGTATAACAATACAAACGGTACGCTTTCCGAAGACACTTCCTTGAATGCAAACGGAACCATATTGGAAGGTCTTCCCGCCAGCAATGATCACAACTCCGGCAAATTAGCCATCGGTCCCGACTTAAAATTGTATTACACCATCGGTGACCAAGGAAACAACCAATTTGCACGCAATTGTTTACCCATCTTGGCACGCGTATTACCCACTTTTCCGGATGATTTCAACAATTATCCCGGCAAATTGTTGCGCATGAATTTAGACGGAACCATACCCAGTGACAACCCGACATTGGCAGGTGTTAAAAGTCGCGTTTTCAACTATGGACATCGCAACATGCAAGGATTGGCAATTTCCTCCGCTGGAATTATTTATTCAACTGAACATGGCGATAAAGTGGACGATGAACTCAATGTAATGGTTGCATCTAAGGATTATGGTTGGCCCCAAATTGCCGGTTTTTATGACAACTTGGGCTACGAATTCACCAACAATTCCTTGACCACAACGTGTGGCGGTACGCTGTCAACAGCGCAAGCAACCCAAACCGAGTTTCAGGCATTTCCATCAACACCGCCTGCGGACTTTGTTCCCCCTATCAGCACGATATTTACGGGTAGCACAACTATACCTACTGGGGGAAATGCTACATGGCCTACCATTGCGCCCGCTGGTCTAGCTCTTTATGAAAACACACAGAGAGTAATCATTGGTTGGGGGGATAATGTGCTTATACCCGCTTTAAAATTTAATAAAATATACCGAGGTAAACTATCTCCAAACGGGTTGAGCATTGATGGTGGAACTAATAACTTAGTCAATTGGTATGAAGTGCCAGCAGGAGATCGATTTAGACAAGTGGTTGCGGCTCCAAATGGTGTATCCTTTTATATCATAACAGATAACAATTCAACTACAAACCCAGGATCTATTACCAAAGTATTATA
>PHDQ01000198.1 GCA_002841025.1 Bacteroidetes bacterium HGW-Bacteroidetes-13
TTAAAAATGCTTTCAAAAGTCTGTTTGTCGATTTTCTCGTGGCAACAAAATCCCATTCAAAAGGTTTGAAAAAGGTAATCGAACAGATAAAAAAACAAGAACGGCAAACCGCAAAATACACTTTGTGTAAAAAACAATTAGAAGCACACGGCCCTGCACTTGTTATCTGCACCAACCAACGACCTACCCAAGCCATCGCACCCATTTTGGCGGCGCAAGATTTGGGCATCCCGACGGCAATCTTTATTTTCAGTTGGGACAACTTGCCCAAAGCGACCATGGTTCTTGAAACAGACTACTATTTTGTGTGGAGTGATTATATGAAAACCGAATTGCAACGCTATTATCCACGCATAAAAGACACGCAGATATTCGTCACGGGCACGCCACAGTTCGAACCGCATTTCGACGATACTTCGATAGAATCGAGAGCCGCTTTTTGCAAAAAACACAGATTGGATGTTGCTAAAAAATACATTTGTTTTTCCGGCGATGACGTGACCACTTCGCCCGACGACCCGCAATATTTGGAAGATACTGCCAAAGCCATTCGAGCATTGAACGAATCCGGGCAAAATTTGGGATTGATTTTCCGCCGTTGTCCGGTCGATTTTTCAGACAGATATGACGCGACGATTCATCGATATGCAGACATTATCAAACCGATAGCACCCGCTTGGAAACCACTTGGCGAAGTTTGGAACCAGGTTTTCCCAACGCGTGAAGACATGGCACTGCTAGCCAATACCGCCAGACATTCGGAATTGGTCATCAACTTGGGCTCGTCGATGGTGTTTGATTTTGTTGCGCATCAAAAACCTTGTGCATTTATCCATTACGATGTGTCCGACAAAAAACAACCCGATTGGTCGGTCGAAAAAATCTACCAATACGTGCATTTTCGTTCCATGCCGACAAAGGAAGCCGTTTTGTGGATAAACCAACCGAGCGAAATAGGCGAAATCATCAAACAAGCGATAAGCCTTCCCAAAACAACGGTAGGTGAAGCAGAAAATTGGTTTAAAGTGATTAACTTGCTTCCGCCTGAAAAATCCTCCGAGAGAATATGGGAAGCCATCCAAAAAATCACCTCATGCACATCGGATTCCTAACGCCCGAATATCCGCATCCGAAATTGGGCGCGAGTGGTGGTTTGGGCACCAGTATCAAAAATTTGGCCGAAGCCTTATCTGTAGAAAATGTGAAGGTGACGGTGTTTGTATATGGGCAAAAACAAGACGAAATTTTTAGCGAAAACGGCATCATTTTTCACCGCATCAAACAACGCAGAACACCTTTTCTGACGTGGTTTACCTATCGGAAATATTTGCAAAACTACCTGAATCGGGTTGCGAAAACAGAAAAAATAGACCTGATAGAAGCACCCGATTGGACGGGCATCACGGCGTTTATGAACTTGCTTGTCCCTTTGGTCATCCGTTTTCATGGCAGTGATGCCTATTTCTGTCATTTAGAAGGAAGAAAGCAAAAACGCAAAAATTTTTGGTTTGAAAAACAGGCGGTGCAATCCGCCCAAGCCTTTATTGCGCCTACCACTTTTGCCGGAAACTTGAGCAAGGAAATATTCGGATTGAAAAACAAAACGGTTCAAACCATTCACTACGGACTCAAACTCCCTGACTTTTCAAATGCACATCCCAATGATTTTGAAATGGGGACTTTGCTTTACATCGGCACCATCATCCGAAAAAAAGGCGTGTTGGAATTACCCGAAATTTTCAAAAAAGTGGTCTCCGTTTTCCCAAATTCGCAGTTAATTTTGATTGGCAGCGACAGCCCGGATATTCAAACCCAAAGTTCCTCTACATGGAAACTCGTAGAAGAAAAACTCGATGCTGACATGCGTTCAAAAGTGAAATATTTGGGCAAAATACCTTACGATGAAGTGCAAAACCACATCCGAAAAGCGCATGTTTGTTTGTTCCCAACTTTTGCCGAAACCCTTGGCATGGTCACGATTGAGTCGATGGCCTTGCAAAAACCCGTTGTCAACAGCAACATCGGTTGGGCAAATGAACTTATAGAAGACGGCATCAGCGGATTTTTGGCGCATCCAAAAGACCACGATTTGTATGCGGATAGAATCATCGCACTGCTCGACAATCCGGAATTGTGCCGTGAAATGGGGGAAAATGCGCGGCAACGAGTGGAAGAAAAATTCGACATCCAAAAAGTGGTTCAGGAAAACATCCGTTTTTACCAATCGTTTCTAAATCAATCAATTTGATCGGGTAAAAACACTTAGGTTTTACAGGAAATAAAAACCTTGATAAACACAAAAAATCATCTATATTTGGGCGTTTCCCCAACGAAGTCTATTTCATAGCCTTGTTGGGGTCGGGCTATTCGTTCCAATCTTTTTTTAAAAATAAAAAAAGGATTTCCACTGCTATCCCTAACGCAAAAATCACATTCAACCGAATATCATTTTCAAAAAAAAATCATATTTTTATAAATTATAACTCAGCTGTTTCTGCAATTTTTACAGTCTTAATTTTTAACAATTTATTCTTCCAGTCATGCGATTTAAATCTTTAAGAAAAATTCTTTTTACAGTACTTTTTGCAGCAACCAATCTACTTGTTTCCGGACAACAAAACACCATTTTTGTCGGCACCTACACCGACACAGACAGCAAAGGAATTTACACCCTGCAATTTGACAGTGAAACCGGAGTCTTGTCCGCCCAAGAACTTGTTGCGACTTTGCCCAATCCGTCTTATCTGTATTTGTCTCCGGATAAAAATAATTTATATGCAGTTCAGGAAACCGACAATTTTGGCGGGAAAAGCAGCGGCGCACTCAGCGCATTTACCATTCACGGAGACATGAGTCTCACGCTCATCAATACCGTTCCTACAAATGGCGCAAATCCTTGTCACATCTCCGCCAATCCAAATGGAAAAACCTTGTCGGTGACCAATTATTCAGGAGGTAATCTGGCTTTGTATGAAATCGCACCCGATGGCAAGCTTTCGGAAGCTTTTCAAATGATTCAGCACAGTGGAAACGGTCCGAACAAAGATCGTCAAGAAGCAGCGCACCTACATTCATCTCAATTTACCAACGACGGGAAGACACTCTTGACCGCCGATTTGGGTATAGATCAATTTGGAATTTACCATTTGGAAGACGGAAAATTCGCAGCTGCCAAACAGGCTTTTGTTGCCATGAAGGGTGGTGATGGTCCGCGTCATTTTGCGCTTTCTCCTGACAAAAAATATGTTTATGTGTTGAATGAATTAAGTTCCACGATTGCAACCCTTCGAGCAAAAAAATCGAAATACAAAACCACAGACGAAAAATCTACTTTACAACATGATTTTAAAGGGGAAAGTTACGCAGCCGATATCTATCTGACTGCCGATGGCAAGTTTTTGTACACTTCCAATCGGGGTGAAAATTCCATTGCAATTTTCAAAAGGCTTCCAAAAGGAAAGTTGCAATATGTTGGTAATGAATCTGTTCGTGGTGATTGGCCCAGAAACTTCACGATTGATCCCTCCGGGAAATACCTTTTGGTGGCGAATCAACGGTCAAACAACATCGTTGTTTTTAGGATTAATCCCATCACAGGCGGTTTGAGTTTTGTCAATCAAACAAGCTTGCCAAGACCGGTTTGTTTGGTTTTTTATTGAGCAAACACCCAACCAGGCCAATCACAAAAATTCTGTCTATTTGCTTACTTTGGAGTGACAGCTACATTTGTAAAATACAACTTCCAATTTCCCGAATCTTTGATATGGGTAGTCGCGATTTTGAGTCCATGAATGTCCGAATAACTTTCCCAAGTTGTTATCAGCGAAGGTTCGACTGCGTGTCCTTTTCGATAAATCCATTCCTGCAAAACGTAGTCATCGCCAAAATAGGCATCGTAACCATCGCCGGGTGTGTAGCCGCCTGAATCCGGATAAACAACGGTCAATTTGTGCATTTCTTTTTTGCTGATGGGTGCAATTTCTTTTTCGGAATAGGTGAGTGTGGTACCTTGATCCCACATCAATTGATAAGGAAAAAGAAACCAAAATTTATCGTTGATAAAACCGCTATCGGTCTGAAGGAGACTGTCGGTGACGTTTTTGCGATTGTATTGAACCGTGTCGTTGCCATTGATCAATCGAACATCTTGTGTTTTTACATTCCACAACCACGTGCGTTCAAAGTGCGCCGTGTCACGATCGACATTAAAGGTAAAACCAATTTCGGCAACGTTTTTCCAGTTGGCAAAACCGTGGGCTTCGGCAATTTTTTCTGCAACGACTTTCGGATCGCTGACTGTCTCGACTGTGTTTTCTTTTTCCGTGTTTTTGCACCCAATAAGAGATGCGATTGAAAACAAAATAAGTGCGATAATTTTTTTCATGGTTGGTTTTTGTTAATTTGAGATGTTTGGTATTTTCGTAACTATTCAGTCTCATGAAAAATCGATACAAATTTCGTCTGTTCGAGTGTTTTATTAAAAAATGCGACCGCTTTTTTTAATAAAACGTATCGAGAACGCTACAATATCAAGCTTCTCGATACCTGCCTGTGGCAGACAGGCAATTTTTAATAGTAAAGCTGTCGCCTTACTATTAAAAACCACGCGAAGTGACGGTTAAAACGAAATTCATTTGAATAGCTGAATAGTTACGTATTTTCTAATGCCAAGTTTTTATATTTTCTCC
>PHDQ01000199.1 GCA_002841025.1 Bacteroidetes bacterium HGW-Bacteroidetes-13
GAAAATCCAACGTAAACCCTTCTGCTTTCCCATTTGGAAAATCCGGATTGCGGAAAAGGGTTGTCCGCACTGAAATTGGCGTATTGGGTTTTGAAAACATCATTGACCCGAAAACTCAAGCTACCTTTGTCTTTCAGCACTTTGTATCGCAAACCCGCGTCAATTCTCCACATTTCTTCCACATCGAGTTGAAGGGTTCGCTCACGTCCGGTGTACATACCAAACAACTGAAAATTGAGTTTTTTGGTGGCTTTAAAACTGTTGTTTACCCGCAAATTCAACTTGGTGTTTTCCCGAGATAAATTGTTGACTCCGGCTACGCCGTTGAGGGTTTGTTGATACAAATCAAAATTGACGGTCGTGTTCCACCATTCCCAAAATTTGTAATTGACCGAACTCTCAAACCCGTAGGCTTCGTTGTCGTCCACATTGTCAAAACTCAGAATAGTTTGGGTCACATCATTCGGGTTTTCAAAAAGCGTTTGGGTGATTTCGTCTTTTATTTTTCGGTAGAATGTGGTAAAAGAAACAGAACCTTTCCCGAGTTGGCGTGTGTAGCCCAATTCGTAGGAGTTGGTAAACTGCGGATCGAGCGAAGGGTTTCCCAATCCGGTGATGGTGGGCGTGCTAAATTGACGAATTGGGTTGGTTTGTTCCAAACCCGGACGATCGACCCGGCGACTGTAGCTCAATGAAAACTGATTTTTTTCGGAAGGCGACCAAGTCGTATGCACCGAAGGATACAAATTGAAATAATTTTCGTTGAAAACATTGAGGTTGTCACTCACTGCATCTACCTCAAAATATTCGCTTCGCACACCGGCTTGAAGTGTAACTTTTTCCCAATTATAACCAAGTGTTAGGTAAGCGGAATAGATGTCCCTGTCGTAATCAAAAACCGTGTTGACAGTGTTTGGGTCAGGATTGGTTGTCTTAAAATCAATGCTGTTTTCATTAGTTCTGTACTCCAAACCGGCTTCTAATTTCATTTTTTCAGTGATGGGGTTTACATAATCAATATTGAAAATATTTTCTGTTTGTTTGGGTCTAAGCAAGTCCACATATCGTATTTGGTCTGTATCGGTCATAAAATTGAAAACCGCTTTTTCTTTGGAGTTGGTCTCGCTTAAGTTGGCTTCAACTTCCAAATTGTGGCCTTCCTTGGCAAAATCTATTTTGTAATTAAAATTATAGGTCTGGGTATCGTTGTCATTGTCGATAAAATTGTCCTGAATCAAATCAGGATTGTCATTCAACACAAAATCGACATTTGTCAAAATATCAGCATCGGCATTGAATGCATTTTGAAGGGTATAAAACGAAAAGGTGTTTTTCGGATTGATGTAAAAATCGAAACCGAACTTTGCCAAGTGTGAATTTGACTGATTCAAAATATTCAAATCTTGAAGCGATTGGTTGTCTGTCCGGTCGATGAAAACTTTGTTAAAAGAAGTCCCCGAATTGATGCCGTAATTGGCAAACCAGTTGAATTTATTAGTTTTATAATTCAAATCGGCAGAACCGTTCCATTTGGATTTCACCCCGTAGGTGTAGCCGGAATTGAAACTTCCGTTAAAGCCCAAATTGGCATTTTTGTACAACACGATGTTGATGATGCCCGACATGCCTTCCGGATTGTATTTCGCCGACGGATTGGTAATCAATTCTACACTTTTGATGGAAGAAGAAGGGATTTGTTTCAACAATTGGCTGGGTTCGATGTTGGTTGGTTTTCCATCCACCAATATGCGCACGTTGCTGTTGCCACGCATGCTGAGATTCCCATCTTGATCGACACTTAATGAAGGTAGATTACCCATGATGTCGGCTGCAGTTGCGCCCATGGTGGTGATGTCCTTCCCCACGTTGATGACTTTACGGTCAATTTTTTGCACTACCGTCGATTGTTCTCCGACCACGCTTACTTCCGCAAGTTCTGAAATGGCTTCTTCCAGACCAATCACACCGATATCGATACTTTTGGATTGTGTAAGGTCAATTTTAGACGCATAATTTTTATAGCCAATGTATTGAATTTCTATCCAAAGTAACTCTTCCGGCAGGCCTTTCACCTCAAAAACACCTTTTTCGTCAGTGATACTTCCAAAGATTTGACTCGGGTTTCCTTCCCATTTCAAAGAAACTGTGGCATACGGAATAGGTGCTCCCGATTTTTGTTCAATCACTTTTCCGATGACAACACCCCTGCCTTCAGGTGCAGGAATGGCAAGCTGGGCATTCATAATACTGTAAAAAAACAGACTTAACATACAGATGAAATTTTTCATTTTGAATTTATTTAGTTAGAAATTATTTAGTTGATACACTTTTAAGAATATAAATTACGTTACTATGTATAATATATTAGTATGCATTACATACTTCATAAAAAACAATAATCCATCAAAAAATTAAAAACAACCATTTTATTTTGTAATTTTATTATAGGACGACCTAAAAGCAAAATTTGTTACATCAAATTATAAAATCATGAAATACCCTTTTATTTTTTTTTCAAACCAACCGTAAATGACTAATTGGGCATTCCATCTATCCGCTAAAAAAATCATAAACAGATGAAAAAAACACTTATTCTCGGTGCATCAAACAACCCGAGTAGATATTCGAACAGAGCAATGAAGATGCTGTATCAACATGGCATAGAAACCGTTGGCATCGGTAGAACAAAAGACCATTCTGAAACTTTTCCAATTGTAGACTCCATCGATTTGGAAGATAAATATCACACCGTTTCAATCTACCTCAGTCCGGAGAATCAAAAAAATTATTATGCAGACATCCTAAAACTAAAGCCTGAGCGCGTCATATTCAATCCGGGGAGTGAAAATCAGGAATTAGAACAGTTACTAATGGCAAACAACATCCCATTTGAACAAGCCTGCACTTTGGTATTGCTCTCAACCGGGCAATTTTAATATTAACTTTTATTGCATCTTTCAGTTCAAAATGGAATCCAATTTCAATACCTATTTAAAAGAAAAAGCTGGAGTTTCGGCTGATCAATTCGACCGGATGAAGTCAAAATTGTTGACAAAAACGATTGAGAAAGGACAGCTCATTTTAAAAAGCGATCAAGTTTGCAAGCATACATTTTTTGTTGAAAAAGGCTTGCTTCGATTTTATTCGATAGATGAAATAGGCAAGGAACATTTGGTGCAGTTTGCTCCCGAAAATTGGTTTGTCAGTGATCGGGGCAGTATTTATTTTAACGAACCTTCTGCCTTTTTTATCGATGCCATCGAAGAAACACAAGTAGTCATGCTCGACCGAAATTTCATCGAATTTGCTTCAGAAATCAGCCCGGAGTTTAGAAATCACAATGCATTTCTGTTACAAAATCACATTCGCATGCTCCAAAACAGAATTAACTTGTTGATTGGTGCGAGTGCCGAACAACGCTATTTGGCATTTATCAAACTCTATCCCGACTTGATGCTTCGCGTTCCGCAGTGGATGATTGCTTCCTATTTGGGCATTACGCCCGAAAGTTTAAGCCGCGTGCGGAAAGAATTGGCTAAGAAAAATTTTACAAAACAATAAACTCGTTTCTTATCATACATCAATGTAATACAAATCATACCATTGTACTTTTGTATCAAACATTAAAAGAAAAAACATGACAACCAAAAAAATTGAAGTAGTCATTCCACCCAGAGAACCTCATTTTGTAGGAGACGGGTTTCGCGTTCACAATTTTATCCCAAGTGCCTACCGTTTGGATATGCAACGAATGAGTCCGTTTATCATGCTGGATTACAATTCAAAATTTTACTTTCCGCCAACCGATACGCCCAGAGGCGTGGGCGTGCATCCGCACAGGGGTTTTGAAACTGTGACCATCGCCTACAAAGGCAAAGTGGCACATCACGACAGCAGTGGCGGCGGCGGTATCATCGGTGAAGGCGATGTGCAATGGATGACAGCAGCGTCAGGTGTATTGCACAAAGAGTATCACGAAGAAAATTTCAGCAAACAAGGCGGCGATTTTCAAATGGTGCAATTGTGGGTCAATCTTCCGGCGAAGGACAAAATGTCGAAACCCAAATACCAAGCCATCGAAAACAAAAACATCAATCGTTTTATATTAGAAAACAAGGGTGGCGAAATTGAAGTTATCGCCGGAGAACACAAAGGAATCAACGGTGCAGCGTCAACTTTTACACCGGTGAATATGCTCAATGCAAAATTAAACAAAGGCGCAAAAACAGATTTTAGTTTTCCTGAAAACCACAACTCCGCTTTGTTGGTCATTGAAGGTAGCATTCGGGTAAATGAAGTTGAACAAGTGCCAACCGACCATTTTGTGTTGTTCGAAAACGACGGAGAAAGTTTTACCATCGAAGCGCTTGAAAACACGGTTTTTTTGGTATTAAGCGGAGAACCCATTCAAGAGCCCATTGCAGCACAAGGTCCGTTTGTGATGAACACCAAAGCGGAAATCATACAGGCTATCAATGATTTTAATATGGGTAAATTTGGATTTTTGGAAGATTGACCATAAACTGATTGGACAATTTAAACTTTGCCCAATATACGGGAATATTCAAAACATAAAAAAAGGGGACATCCTTCTCGGAAACTCCCTTTTTTTTGTGATGGCAGAAGGATTCGAACCTTCGACCGCCTGCTTAGAAGGCAGGTGCTCTATCCAGCTGAGCTATG
>PHDQ01000200.1 GCA_002841025.1 Bacteroidetes bacterium HGW-Bacteroidetes-13
CGCGAGACAAAATCGAGTAATTTTTCGCTTTCATCTTCCCCAAAATAAACCTGATCGTTGACAAAAAAGAAAGTGCCGCTCAGCGTGCTGTCCATCAACAATTCAAAAGGCGGAATACGGTTTTCGATGAGTTTGCCATCTGCAGTTTTGCGCTTTAAAATTTCATGAAAAACATAACTTCCATAGGGAATTTTGTCATGACTCGCATAAGACGGAAACCAATTGATGGCTTTCTTTTTGGTCGATTCTAACAAGAGGACACCCGTGAGAGCGGTCAAAAAAATCAATATGTAAAATCGATAGGATTTCATTTTTTGGAATTCACGGGGTTTTGAAATTTATCAAAAGAAATTTGCAAATCGGAAAATTGGGCAGCTTCGACGGGAAAATTTCCGAACCAAACCCGATTGTACCAACGGGTGATGTTGATGAATTCAGGTCTGAGTTCGGCAGTTTTTAGTTCGCCCGCATAGTCCGTATTCGTTTTGTCCGGTTGCCAATCGATTTGATGTTGGTCAGCAAGTGATTTGATACACTTCAAATATGAAAACCGCAAGGCTTTTCGAAAATCGTTGTTGCGAACCGCTTCGGCGATGAGACCCTCCAAATTCGGATGGTTGAGCAATGCTTCATCTTCTGTATAAGCAACGGCGTTTGGATTGGATAAATCAGCTGTCAAGGGGCTTATTTTTCCTTTTACAATCAACATCACAATCACCAAAAGCAAAGCGAAAGCCGCAACATAGGGCAAGATTGCAAAAATATTTTGGATGGCAGCCTCAGACAATCGGTTGCCGAAAATAAATTTCAAAATGCGATAAAACCCTCTTTTTACCCATGCTTTAAATAAAGTCAACCAATTTTCGGACGCAACTTCAGTGTAATTAAAATCAGGGTCATTTTGAAATTCTTCCAAGTCTGAAGTTTCAATCTTTTGAATCAATACAGGCTCAGATTCAACATGATTTTGTCCTGACCCGAATGAAAATAAGGTTAGAAAGAGAAAGGTTGTAAGCGCAGTTTTCAGCATGATTTAATTTCCGATGTTTTCGATGATTTGGCTGATGCCTTTTCCGGTCTTTTTTTCGCTGATGCTGAAGTAAAGAAACGCGGTGGCTACAATACTGATGAGATTAAGAAAAAATTGCAAGGCATAAGAAAGTACATTCATTGTCAAGTAAATATAGTCTGTTCCCATGCTTTCCAACGAGGAAGGGTTGAAACCTCCGGAGGAGACAAACATTTTTATAAACATGTAAATTGCAGCCGGTATGCTGAAAACCGAGCCGGCCACACCCAATAAAATGCCAATGACCAAAAGAAACAGAAAGGAATTCCACCATTCGTCTTTGATGAGTTTGAGTGATGTTTCCACACTTTCTATGACATCTCTTTTTTCAAAAACCAGGATAGAAAAAACCAAACTCAGCGGAATTGCCAAATAAATACCGGGAATAATGCAAAAAATAATTCCGAAAGAAATTAAAAAAATGGAAACAATGCCTAAGCCCAAAAAACTGAAAAAGCTATCGAAAGTTTTGCGTTGCACTTCTTTCGGGTCAACCTTGCCGTTGTTGGCGATATACGATTCAATGTAAAAAAGTGCAGCTGCATGTGCCAACAAATAAGCTGATCCACCAAAAAGAATGATGAGCGTAATACTGACAATCAACTGAACCGGACTGGACGTATCAACATCTATTAGGCTGCTTGAAAAGGTTGTCATCGAATTCAAATATCCGGTGAGACCTATAAGCATTAAAATCAAAAAAGGGCCTGTAATCCGGACGATTAATCCCAAAAATGGCTTGTATTCTTGCCTGATAAATTGAAAGGTTGCCGTAATCAATTGTTCAAAATTCCGCTCTTTGCTAAAGATGATCATAAGTATTGGGTTTTAGGTTGGATTGATAAACAAATTTGGGGTAAAAAACATAATAAAACAAGATGAGTGCCATCGATGCCATGATGATGAAAACCGCCAACCAATCCGGCATTTCAGTATGTCGGGTCACAAAACCTTCCAAAAATCCGGCGATGATGAAAAACGGCACGGTACTCACCACTATTTTCAATCCGGATTTCACACCTTTGACGAAGGCTTCCAAACGCGAATAAGTCCCCGGGAAAAGGATGCTGCTACCCATGACCAAACCAGCTGAGGCAGCGATGATGATGACCGATATTTCGATGGTTCCGTGTATCCAAATCGTTCGAGCCGATTCCCAAAGCAAGCCTTTCTCGTAGAAAAAATATTGAAAGCTGCCGAGCATTACCGCGTTTTGCATCAACATAAACAGTGAGCCGACACCCAATAAAAAACCGTAAATAAATGCGTAAAACGCCACCCGGACATTGTTGATGGTGATGCCCATAAACATATCCATTTCATTGGCTTGTTTATAAACCGCCATCGGGTCGTTGTTGTCAATATTGTCAAGCGTCATGTTGACATAAGCATCACCCATGATCGACCGAACAAAGTCGCTTTTCTCTGAGGAAGAAAATGCACCGGCAGCGCTAAAAAGCACAAAAACCAAAAACGAAATAAGCAATGCTTTGCGATGTTTGTATATCTCTAACGGAAAATCTGTTTTCCAATACCGGATAAATCGATTTTTGTCAACTTTCTTGGTTTTGTATAACTTCTGATGCGCGTGAGAAGCCAATTGATTCAGGTAGCGCGTGGTGTCTGAATTGGGATAAAATGTCTGCGCAAAACTCAGATGGTCAGTTATTTCGACATACAAATCACTGAGCGCAACCGGTGAAAGTTGAATTTTGTTTGACAAGGCATTTTCAAATTCCAACCATTTACCTTTATTTTGCTTCACAAACAACGCCTCACGCATTTCCTTTTTTTCTTCAAAGAAAACAAAATATGGATTCATTTCAAATAGAGACCGCACAAAATATCAGAATTTCTCAAAATGTAGCCGGTATAGGCGATCGAATATTGGCTTTCATTATTGATGTAGGCATTCTTTTATTCTATTACATTGTTGTCGTAGTATTTATTATTTCAAACATTGGATGGGATTCAGGCATCAGTCAATTGGAAATTTTAGCACTTACGCTTCCCTTGATGTTTTATACCCTGCTGTTCGAAACTTTTTCAAATGGCAGAACAATAGGCAAGATGGCAATAAATATTCGCGTGGTTAAGATAGATGGCACACGTCCGAGATTTTCTGACTATCTGATCAGATGGCTTTTCCGGATAGTCGATATTTACATGAGCAGCGGCGGACTGGCAGTTATCACAATATTGCTGAATGGGAAAGGACAACGATTCGGAGATATAGCCACAAAAACAACGGTCATCAAAGAAGTAAAAATAAGCTCCGAAGTCATCCACCGATTGGATGCTTCAGAAACCAATGATGTATATGAACCTGTTTTTTCGGAAGTTGTGTTGTTAAAAGATGAAGACATACAAACCATTAGAGAGATTTATTGGAATGCCAAAAGGAATGCAAAGCACAGCGTTATTTTAAAACTAAACGACCGATTGTTGGAGCTTTTGCACATTAAAACAGATCTCAAACCGATGGTTTTTATAGAAACGGTTTTAAAGGATTATCAACATTTTTCGCAAAAGGGTTGATGGGTTATAAGTTTTTAATTATGAATTACGAATTACGGATAACAAATAACAAATAGCGAATAACAATATTTACATCCTGACGGCTAAAAACTAAAAACTATTAAATTCCTAAAGTTCCCGAACCCAAATATTTCGATAACTTACCGTTGCGTTGTGATCTTGCAGTTTGATAGGTGCTTTTCCATGCGCGATGTTTTTTGGCCAACCGATGTATTCCGTAGTTCCCAATAGCTCAAAATGGTCTTGCACCAAAACACCGTTGTGCAAAACCGTCACCGTTCCGGCTTTGACACGCTGTCCGGCGGCATTGAATTCAGGCGCGTGAAATAGGATGTCGTACGTATTCCATTTGCCGGTTTCCACGGAAGCAAATGCCAATGGAACGGATTGTTTGTAGAGCGAGCCGACTTGTCCGTTCACATAAGTTGAATTGTTGTTGTTGTCCAACACCTGAACTTCATATCTGTTTTGTAAAAATATGCCGCTGTTGCCCCGATGTTGACCTTCGTGCTCAATTTTTTCGGGCGATTTCCATTCGATGTGCAATTGCACACTGCCGAAATTCCGTTTGGTTTGTATGTCTCCGGTTCCGGGTAAGACCGTAAAACTTCCGTCTTTGTTGCGTGTCCATTTCACGGCAGTTGAGTCTTTTGTGCTGACCCACTCGTTGAAATTTTTACCGTCAAACAAAACGATGGCATCGCTGGGCGCACTGTTGTTTGTTCCCGGAATAACCCTTGGCACTTTGGGCTCGTAAAACTCGGTTTGTTCGGGTTTTGTGGGTTCTTTTTGAATCGGAATTTCAGATTTTTGTGCAAAAGTGGAAGTTGACAAGAGAATAAACAGCATTGTAAAAGAAAAGCTTTTCATGATTTTTTGGTTTATAATTAATTGGGATGAGTTTGTTTCTCAAAAGTATAAAATATGTTGGACACCATATTTTTTTTAATAGAAAGAAAATATTATTCAAAATCA
>PHDQ01000201.1 GCA_002841025.1 Bacteroidetes bacterium HGW-Bacteroidetes-13
ACATAATTAATACCATATCCGGCTGCTCTGGTATTTATTTTGCCATAAGCTGTTGTCAATTCATCCGGAATATCCTGCTTTGTTTTTTTTTCTTTTTTGGCTGATTTGAGTTCCACTTCCTCCAATTCATTCACTTCCTCATACATATCCACGTTGAGAATGTGGGTGATGTCTTCCACAACAATCTCGATACTTCTGAAACCCACATAAGAAAACCGGAGCGTTTCGCCTGCTTTGGCTGTGATGGCATAAAATCCTTTCTCGTCGGTCACCACTCCCCTTGCGGTGTTTGCTACAAGCACATTAACGCCTTTAAACGGTTGGTTTTGGAACTGAACGTATCCTGTGATTTGCTTAAATACTTCTGAATTATCTTGCGCTTGGAGCGTATTGACCATAAAAAACACAACCATCAACCGGATGGAAACAGCGAGTAAACGCGGAGTTATTTTGAAAGATGGCGACATACATTTTGATTAAAAAATTTCTTTCGATTCTAAAATTACAAAAAAACGCAAAGCCGTGTTCCTGCTTTTGGTCGAAAATATAAATTATCCCTTGCCGTCCACTATTTTTTCAGCCAAACTTTTATCGGCAAAATTTACCTGCCCACCGAATTAAGTTTTAAGGACTCTTGTTTTCTTTATGCTTTATTTGATCATCATGCAAACTCATTATACCCAACCCGACCCCAATCTTTGGCAAGGTCGCATCGACCCCGAAACTACCGATATGCCTTTGCATTGGCATCAGACAGTGCAATTTCTGGATTTAGAGAATTCGAATATGGAAATCCATGGGCAAGCCGACAAAATCGCTTTTCTCGGCTATGCTTGCGAAGCTGGTGTGGCGCGAAATGGTGGAAGAATCGGTGCGGCAATAGTCCCGGATTCCATCCGGAAGCAACTTGCTAAACTTCCAATTCACGGAAGCATAATCTTGAATTTATTTGATGCGGGAACTGTCTGTTGCCACAGGTATGCTTTGGAAACGACTCAAGAAACCACCGCGAACTGTGTGTCGAACTTGCTCGAACACCATTTTTTTTCCAATCTTGCTCGGTGGCGGACACGACATGGCTTGCGCGCTTTTTTAATCGCACAAACTTTTAATGTGATTTTGACTTTGGGCGTTTCTTATGTGTTGTTTGGGTGATAACTTTTTAGATTTTATTGTTTAATTAAAATGGAAATATATTAAACAAAACGATATCTTTGTACCCAAAAAGACAAATGTCCTTGTATCAACTTCAAGCCAAGCAAAAAGTGCCTATTTCCTTAGAAAAGGCATGGGATTTCCTTTCCGATCCAAAAAATTTAAAAATTATCACACCGCCGGAAATGGGTTTTCATATTCTTTCCGGTGCCGATAGGCCGATGTATCCGGGACAAATTATACATTATTTGGTTTCGCCCGTGAAAGGTGTCAAAACGCAATGGGTAACGGAAATCACACATGTTGTTGACAAACAGTTTTTTGTTGATGAGCAGCGTTTTGGGCCTTACAAGCTTTGGCATCACAAGCATTTTATAAAAAGCATAGAAGGAGGTGTAGAAATGGAAGACATCGTTCATTACAAATTGCCTTTCGGGTTTTTGGGTACAATTGCACATACTTTGTTTGTGCGCAAGAAATTAGAGACTATTTTCGAATTCAGAAGGAAAAAACTTATCGAATGCTTTGGTGATTTTAATAAATAACGGATGAAAAAAAATATTTTATTAATCGGAGGTTCTTACGGCATTGGATTGGAAATTATTCGGCTCTTGAATGGAAATGAAAATTTGTTTGTCGCTTCACGAACTTTTCAAAATTTAGAAGATTTTTCGGTCAAGCACATTCCTTTTGACGCTTCTAAGGATTTATTTGAGGTTTCTCAAATTCCTGAAACATTGGATGGTTTTGTCTATTGTCCGGGCAGCATCAACCTTCGTCCTTTTCGCAGTATCAAATCCGAGGTTTTTGAAGATGATTTGAAGGTAAATTTTATCGATATGATTAAGATTCTTCAGTTGGTCTTGCCAAATTTGAAAAAGTCTAAGCAGGCATCGATTTTGCTTTTCAGTACAGTAGCTGTTCAGTTGGGTATGCCGTTTCACACAAGTGTGGCTGCGGCAAAAGGAGCTGTCGAGGGTTTCGCCAAAGCATTTGCAGCTGAACATGCGCCGCAAATCAGGTTGAATGTAATTGCGCCGTCTTTGACGGAAACGCCACTGTCAAATAAATTTTTATCAAATGAAGAGAAAAAAGAAAAAGCAGCTTTGCGGCATCCGCTCAAAAGAGTAGGTTCGGCGGAAGACATCGCGCAAATGGCTGTTTTTCTGTTGAGTGAAAAGTCTTCGTGGGTGACCGGACAAATTTTCGGTGTAGATGGTGGCATGAGTACCTTAAATGTTTCTTGATGAATCAACCGCGAAAAATAAACATATTTTGGTTTCGGCGCGATTTGCGAATCTATGACAACGCCGGATTTTTTCATGCTTTGAACCAAGCTGAGACCGTACTTCCCATTTTTATTTTCGATACGGATATTTTAGAAAATCTATCTAAAACGGATGCGCGGGTTTCCTTTATTCATCAATCTTTGGAAGCCATTCACCGACAATTTTTAAAAGTTGGAAGCGGTTTAAAGATATTGCAGGGAAAGCCGATAGACGTTTTTGAAAAAATCATTCAGGAATACGAAATATCCGCAGTTTATACCAATCGAGATTACGAACCGTATGCTTTGGAAAGAGATAAACAAATCGGCAATTTGCTAAAATCCAAAGAAATAGGTTTCAATACATACAAAGATCAAGTCATATTTGAGCAAGCTGAAATTGTCAAAGAGGATGGTTTGCCTTATTTGGTTTACACCCCTTTTATGAAGAAGTGGAAAGCTGCTTTTTCGGAAGCGAAGATCATGCGCTATTCTTCGGAAAATGGTTTGAATAATCTGATTAAGAATCCACAGGAAAGTTTTCCATCCTTGCAATCGATTGGTTTCAGCAAGTCTGAAATCGAAGTTCCGCCACCCGATTTATCAGCAAGATTGATGATCGATTACGAAGCAACACGCAATTTTCCGGCGACAATCGGGACTTCATTTTTAGGAGCGCATTTGCGATTTGGAATGGTCAGTATTCGACAAATTGTCAAAGAAGCAGCGGCGATAAAAAATGAAACTTTTCTCCATGAGCTCATTTGGCGTGAGTTTTTTATGCAGATACTTTGGCATTTTCCGGAAACGACTATGCGGAGTTTTAAACCCAATTATGACCGGATTGAATGGAGAAACAATGCAGAAGAGTTTGAACGTTGGAAAAAGGGTGAAACCGGCTATCCGTTGGTTGATGCGGGAATGCGCCAGCTCAATCAAACCGGCTGGATGCACAATCGTGTTCGCATGGTTGTCGGTAGTTTTTTATGCAAACATTTGTTGATAGATTGGCGATGGGGCGAGGCGTATTTTGCTGAGAAACTACTTGATTACGAACTGTCGAGCAACGTGGGTAATTGGCAATGGGTGGCAGGTTGTGGTGTAGATGCAGCACCTTATTTCCGAATATTCAATCCGTCGGAACAAGTCAAAAAATTTGATGCTGATTACAAATACATTCGAAAATGGGTAACCGATTTTGATGACTTGACTTATCCTAAACCCATGGTTGACCATAAAGAAGCAAGAGAGCGATGCCTCAAAACCTACAAGTTTGCAATATAATCCGGGATAATTCAGCATTGTTTTATCAACAAAAACTAACATCGGTACACATATCGATTTAAACTACGAATATTCTCATTCAAAAGTTTTTTCTTTATTTTCATAAAAGCCAAGGCCGTAATCAATGCATCGCCCGAAGCAGTATGGCGATCTTTTTTTGAAATTTGCAAATCTTCGCACAAATCGTCTAAACTCAGTTGTTTTGCCTGATGTGGATAGCCGGAAAATGGTTTTAATTTTCGATAGAGATATCCGGTGTCTAAAACCTTGTTTTTTAATTTCTTATAACCCTGCTCGACCAACGCTTTGTCAATCATCCGGATGTCAAAGCAAACATGATGTCCAACAATGATATCGTCTTTTACAAACGCCAAAAACCGTTCGATGGCATCTTTTTCCGATATTTTTGTTTGATCGCTGTGTCTCATTATGCCATGAATGCGAACGGATGCGAAATTAAAGTATGCTTGTTCGATGAAACATTCAAATCGTTCGTTGATATTGACGTGATTTTGCTCAACGACAACGGCTCCAATTGATAGAATTTTATCTTTTTTTATATCTAATCCGGTGGTTTCTGTGTCGATAATCACAAAACGGTCAATTGTTTTTTTCTTATTGGGATTAAACAGTTTACTAAAGAGGGTATTGAGCCACATGTTGTTATGTTATTTTACCCAACAGATTCGAGGTAAATCAGAGAAAATATTATTCAAAATTGTATATTTGTCGGCATCTAATTATAGAATTCAACAAAGATAACGCAGTGATTTCATAAATCAATATTTTACGTCATTTTACTCTTGAAACTATTCCTGTTTTACTTGGGTGCGATGGGTGATATCAGTCAATTAA
>PHDQ01000008.1 GCA_002841025.1 Bacteroidetes bacterium HGW-Bacteroidetes-13
ACAAGAAGGTGCTGCTGTGGTAGCCCTTCATCTGCTGGAAGAAGCCGTACACACGATGTTTACCGATTATTTTCCCAAAGTTGAGAAATTGGAAAAACCCAATACACCCAATCCGTATCAAGAATTGATGGAGTGGTTTCTGACAGAAGGCAACTTCGAACTCTCTGATGAGCTCCCGGATGCAGTCTATCAAAAAAAATTGGACAGCATCAAACCGCTGCAAAAAATCATCGACACCTATCAGCCGGATTTTCCAAAATCTGACACCTATTTTTTAAAAGAGTTTTTGTTGTGGGGATTGGTTTCTTACAAAAAACTAAGCAAAAACAGATTCACCACGGGCTATCAATTTAACGATGTGTACGGAGATTTTATTCGAAAATTATAAATCATCCTTGCGAAAAATTAAAACTTCAAACCGAAAATAAAACCGTCTGAAAGAAATCCGCCTTGGTAGGAACGAATATAATCAATCCGAAGAAATCGGTATTTACCGAAACCGAGGTTATTCAATCCGATGGTGTATTCGCTGTAAGGTTTGTTTTGTGGAGTCGCCAATGCGTGAAAACCCGCTACGAGGTTGTAGTTTAATTTTTGAAACAAAGGAATTTTATTCATAAAATAGCCTTTGAAGTCGTGCTCGACATGCAGATAGGCGTATTCTTTGTTGGTGCTGAGTTTGTAGTAGGGCAGGAAATTAAACACATCCGTATAGTTTTGACCCGCACCGACATGGGTTTGGTTGCCGTTAAAATGTTTGTAATCAACAAAACTTATCTTGTCTGCGCTGAAAAAATTTCCACCGCCCAATTGGTACGACATCACCCCTTTGTTGCCAAAAGAAAGGTCTTGCAACAGCCTTGCTTCGATGCGTTGATAGTGGTATTCTGTTCTACTACCGGCAAAACCCTGACTGTATTGCAGCCACAAAACCGGATACTTTTGGTTAGGCAGGTTGTATTTACGGTCGGGTAGCGAAATGTATTTTTGTGCAAAAGAAATTCGGGTAGCCAGCATCAACTTCATCAAATTGTGGGCTTCAAAAGTCGGGGTCGAAAAATCATCCGGCAGGAGCGGATTGTTGGAAGTAAATTGCTTGTCGTCCTGACCGATGATGACGAAATCGGCTTGGTTGAAAAGGGGTCTTCTCCTCTCGTAACCCAGACTTGAATAGAGTCTTACACCATTGATTATTTCACTTGAAAAATTGACCTCAGCAAATGTTCGGTCATACAGTTTCATGAAATTATTCTCAAAGAAAAGTGTACTCACCGAATTTATCAGCGGTGAAATGGGTTCGTTCCGATTGAATTGAGTTGCTTCCACACCGCCCCGCAGACCTAAGGTTGGACGTTTTATTCGATTAAACTGATAATTCATTTCGCCAACCACCCGCACGCGTTGGTCTGAAATACCGTAATCGGCAGTGGTAGAAACGGTCAATCGGCTTCCTTTTTCATCGTTGTTTTGCGTAAAATTCAACCCCAACTTAGGTCGCCAGCCTTGTACTGTATTGTATTGAAAACCGGTAATCGGCGCCGAAAAAGTCAACCGACTGTCCTTGTAGGAATTGGCATAAGTATAGCCAAAGAAAAGGTTGCCTATTTTAAATTTATTGTTTTTGTGATCTAAAGAATCCAAATAGGGTTTTGATTTTCGTATCACTTTGATGCTGTCTTTGAGGGTGTAGTCGCCAATTTCCTCCACGGTAAGCGGCACGGGGCGCACGGTTTTCCAAAACAGGCTGTCCTTTTTGTTGGCTTCTTTTTCAAAAGAAATAATTTCGTTGGTCAGACGCTTGTTTTCAAAAACCGGATGAAAATCAAAATTGCTGTAAACGGCTGTAAACCGACCATTGCCTTTGATTCCGAATATGCTGTATTCAAAATCAATGGTTTGCGAACGTCTTACCCAAAGCGAATCGGTTTTGTCGTATAAATAACTTTGTTTGATGAAAATTTTATCGACCGGCGGTAGTTGGGCTTGTTTGCCAGTTACAGATAATTCGGTCGCATAGAGTTCCCACACATTTTCAACGATATAGACGTATCCTTCGAAAACGCGGTCATTGATGCGTTTGGGCGTGACTTTAATTTTTAAAATCGAGTTGCCTTCCGCATCGTAAAAATTACCTTCGTATTTGTACGAATAATAGGCAAAAGCGTACTCGGCAATCGGAGATACTATTTCGGTTTCACCAACTGGTGTGGTGTTTTTGTAATAATTGTAGTTGACATCAGAGGCGTTGTTAAAACTAAATCCATTGTCATCGCCGCTCACTTTTGAAGCGATGATTTTTTCGACGAAATCATTCTTTTCACTTTGTGTTACCTTTGAAATCGTTTCAGAAAGATAGATAATACCGGTTCGAGTGGAGTCCAATCCGCCTCCAAAATCTCCCAACGATTGTCCCAAAATTTTCTCAGGCGCGTCTTTGATGCGAATCAGTCCGCGGGAATAGAAATCTGACGTGTAGTTTTTGGTTTTGTCGTTTATATTTTTTCGGTTTTCGATGGTTTTGCGAATCATGTCGTTCGCCGGATTGTAGTCTGCTTTCACGGCAACCTCGGCCAAACTAACGGTTTCTTCTTCCAAAACAACATCCAATCGATACGGAAATTGGGTGATCTCAACCTGCTTTTTAACCGTTTGAAATCCCAAATACTGAAAAATCAGCACATACGAGCCGGGTTTGGTGATTTGCAGTATGTATTGACCTTCATCGTTGGTGGTTGTGCCCAAATAACTGTTTTCGACATAGACATTTACCGTAGAAAGTGGAACTTTGTTGCTGTCAGTAATGCTGCCTTCGACTTGCGAAAACGCATTGAAATATAGTAGCATAAACAAAGAAAGAAAAATTATTCTTTGTGAAATCATTTGTATTTTTAAACTCATGAATACAATTTTTATCAAAAGTAAGAGAAAACACCCGTTTCAAATCGTGGTTTAACTTTTTTTAAGAGACACTACATTTTTATATACATTCTTAAAAAAATTGTAACTATTTAGTCTAATGAAAAATCGATACAAATTTCGTCTGTTCGAGTGTTTTATTGAAAAATGCGATAGCTATTTTTAATAAAACGTATCGAGAACTATACAATTTCAAGCTTCTCGATACCTGCCTGTGGCAGACAGGCAATTTTTAATAGTAAAGCTGTCACATTACTATTAAAAACCACGCGAAGTGACGGTTAAAACGAAATTCATTTGAATAACTGAATAGTTACAAAAAATTGTTTATGACGTTTTTTGTCAACTCTAATGTGTCTAAATTCGCTTTATTCCCCGCCGAGGATTTTGTTTAGTATGTAGAATGGCATGGACATATATTTTCTTTGTTTCCACCGTATAATAGATTCCATAAGGGAATCTCTTGAGAAATGCAATTCTTACATCGATATATCTTTTTTGATAATGCTGTGGGTTTTTGCTAATTAGAGTTAGACACGAGTCAATTTCCGATACTAACTTTTCAGGCAGATTTTTAAGTTGAGATTGATACCATTTTATCGCATCTTCAAGGTCTTGCAAAGCCAATGGTTTTATAACTACTTCAAACTCCATATTTAACTTTTAACAAACTTCGTACTTCCGTCCAAAGTTTACCTTCCTCCGGATTTTCCAGATGCTGTTGAAGTCTACTGTCAAGAATTTTCTTTTCTTCTTTAGAAATATCATACTCAATTGATTCACTATCAATTATAGCATTAAAAATTTGCAACATTCGATCATCTGCTTGGTCGATATAGTTGTGAATCCTTGTTTTGATATCTGATGACTTCATGACTCTTTCTTTAGTAAATTCAAAATTATGAAAAAAATCTCTCACACGATCGTAAAGCTTACAAATTAAAAAAACCGGTTATTTAAAGTCATAACCATAAATATAAAAACTTTTCACTCCTTTATCTTCCCCGGATTTTGCTTGACAAAAGCATCCCAACCGGTGTATTTTGCACCCACTGTTTCGTTTCCGGAATTGTAGAAGTGACAAACCGCAGCCGCCAAACCGTCAGTAGAATCTAAGTTTTTGGGAAGCGAAGTCAGTGTCAACAAACTTTGTAGCATTTTGGCGACTTGTTCTTTGCTCGCATTTCCATTGCCTGTTATGGCCATTTTTATTTTCTTGGGCGAATATTCCGTGATGGGAATTTGTCTGGAAAGTCCGGCTGCCATAGCAACACCTTGGGCGCGACCCAATTTGAGCATCGACTGTACGTTTTTTCCAAAAAAAGGGGCTTCGATGGCTATTTCGTCCGGGTGATATTGATCAATCAGTGCAAGGGTTCGTTCAAAAATAACTTTGAGTTTCAAGTAATGATCATCGTATTTTTTGAGCTGCAACTCGTTCAACTGCAAAAACTTCATCGTTTTTCCGGTGACCGAAATCAATCCAAAACCCATGATGGTAGTCCCAGGGTCGATGCCTAAAATGATGCGTTCGCTCTTCAAAATTTATTTGTATTCAGTTGGAATTTCACAAACAGGGATTGGGTTCATTTTGTGTCGGTTGGCGCGATTGTATCTGCGGTAAATTTTAAAAACCTCCAACTCGCGGCCGCTAAATTCATCTTCATTTCGTCCCTTTTCATCCTGAGCCATCGCCCACTCGAGCTCGTCATAACTCGCCCCAATTTGGTCTTCATCGCTGCGGTCATCTGCAAAAAGTCCGTCCGAAGGTTTGGCTTTTAGGATAGATTCGGGAACGTTGAGAAACGCACCCAGAGCATACACTTCCGATTTGAGCAAATCTGCAATCGGGCTCACATCGACACCGCCATCGCCGTATTTGGTGTAAAACCCAACACCGAAATCTTCTACTTTATTACCCGTTCCGACTACCAAACTGTTGTGCAATCCTGCCAATTGATAAAGTGTCACCATTCGCAATCGAGCGCGCGTATTTGCCAGCGTGTGCTCGTACATCGGATTGGTTTCTGTCTTTGGAAATGCTTTTTTAAAGGTTTCAAAAACAACTGTCAACTCGGCTTTATAATCTGTAACATTGGGAAATCTCTTTTTCAATTGATCGATGTGCTCTCTTGCTCTGCTCACGTGACTTTCCGGTTGGTGGATGGGCATTTCCACACAAAGTGTCGGCAAGCCGGTTGACGCACAAAGCGTGGAAGTGACCGCCGAGTCTATGCCTCCGGATATACCGATGACAAATCCTCTGACAGCTGATTTTTTCGCATAATCTGTTAACCAATTTTCGATGTGTTCTGCAATCTTTTGGGCATTCATAAAAACTTCCGATTTGAGTGAATTATCTTTGCATCCAAATATACGGATTTGTAAAATGAACTTTGACATTTGCCGTTAACTGTGTATTCAATTTTATCAAAATGAAAAAAATTGCACTGGGTTTTTTAATTTTCGCTTGTTTTTTCGCTTGTAAAAATGAAGATTCCAATCGGGAAGCCATTGACAGCATTCCGATTGAAATTCAAATCCATCGGTTTGACAGGGAATTTGCAGTTGCAAGTCCAACGGAAATACCTGCTCTCAAATCGAAATACCCGTATTTGTTTCCCAAACAATATCCGGACAGCATTTGGACAAACAAAATAAAAGACACACTTTTTCAATTGTTATACAAAAATGTGGACAGCGTATTTGGAAATTTTGAAACTCAAAAGGCCGAATTGACGGATTTTTACAAACACTTGAAATTTTATTTTCCCAAAACCCAAATTCCACAAATCATCACAGTGATTTCTGAGGTTGATTACGCTAACAAAGTCATACTGACAGACAGCCTTTTGCTCTTGTCACTCGACACCTATTTAGGTTCGGAACATCCGTTTTACGAAGGAATTCCAAGATATTTAAGCTCCAATCTGAAAAAAGAAAATCTGCCGGTAGATGTGGCATTGGAATACGCAAGTCACTTGGTTAACCAAAAATCCGATCGAACTTTTTTGTCGCAAATGGTTTATTGGGGTAAAGTGCATTATTTGGTTGATTTGTTTTTGCCGGACAAGTCGGGAGCATTAAAATTGGGCTATCGCGAAGAAGAATTGGCTTGGGCAAAGGAAAACGAAACCTACATTTGGCTGTATTTTGTCGATGGCGAAATGTTGTACAGCTCAGACAGTTCGCTGACTGAACGCTTTATCAACCCTGCGCCATTTTCTAAGTTTTATTTGGAAATCGATCAAGATTCGCCCGGGAGAATCGGACAATACCTCGGATGGCGAATTGTCGATTCTTTTATGAAAAATAATCCAATATCTTTGCAAGAATTATTGACCCTCGATGCACAAACCCTGTTTGAAAAATCGAAATTCAAACCCTTAAAACCATGAGCAGTACTTCAGACATTACCTTATCGATTGTTTTAGATGAAAACAAAGTGCCTGACGACATCCGTTGGACGGCTTCCGACGGCGGCGTTCACGACCAATCCGCCAAAGCCTTTATCTTATCCGTTTGGGAACCCAAAGAAAAACAAACCATGCGCATTGACCTTTGGACTAAAGACATGCCCGTCACGGACATGAATATTTTTATTCACCAAACTTTGTTGTCTTTGGCTGATACCATTCACCGTGCAACCGACAACCACGAAATGTCTGAAAGTCTGAAAGATTTTTCCGAATATTTTGCCGAAAAAGTGGAAATTAAGAAAAAATCGTAGTGTTTTTCAGAATTGCTTTACCCAAGTTCTAAACTTAGACAGAGCTTGTAAATATTCCTACTCCCACGCATCCAAATACCGTTGGGCAATGTTCACGTAGTGGTGTTCTTTTTCGATAAATGCGCGTGCGCGTTTTCCCATCTCGATGATTTCCGCCGGATTTTCAATCAAAAAAGACAATTCATTAACCAAATAGTCCACATCTGGCAAGGCATTTATGGCAACTCGGTCAGTCAAATTGTAGTGTTTTGTAAATTCAGTTTCAGCACCCGTAAAAACTACTTTCCCTTTTGCCATAGCTTCCAAAGCATGGTAACCCTGATCGTACGCAAAAACTTGATCTAAAAGTATATGCGCCCGATTGTAAGACAAGATATAATCGGCATAAGGCAAACTTTCTGCGGTGATGATTTCGATTTGATCGGTGTATTTTTTCGATATGATTTTAAGTGCTTCTTCAAAAAAGTGATTGCCTTTTTTCAGATAATTCATCCGGTTGATTCCGTGAAAAACAACAATTTTACCTTCAATTTTTAACGCTTCATACTTTAAAACATCTATGTTGACGGGATTCGGAATTAAAAACGTTTTATAGACAGTTTGTTTCATCGGAAGAAAATAATCCAAATCGGAAACCATCATTTTATCGACGTTTTCATGAACAAACGCGAACAGTTTTCGATAGGGCTTGGTCACGTATTTGAGACTGTATCTAAATTTGTTTTTCAGTTTCGGATTTTGCAAAACGGGTGTCAATGCCGAGCGTTTCAGTTTGTTTTGCAGTTGTATTTCCACTACGGGCGTTTCGTCGCCGCAGATGAGCAAGAAGATTTTTTTATTCTGTTTAAAGAGTTTTTTGTACAGTTTGATCTGCCATGCGGGGAATGTTTCAATGGCATTTGAATTGATGAGTTGCACGCAGTCAAAATCTTTGAGTTTAGGCAAAATTCGCCGGAAACGAATCGCGGTTTCGAGCATGGACAAATCGATGCCTGACAATCTGAAAACCACTTTTTTTAAACCCACAAAAAAAACATTTTCGGTAAACATCACCGGTGCATAGGAAAAATCAGACGGATAATTTTTAAATTGATCGCCCGTAGAAACAAGCACGACCTCATGTCCCAAACGGAGCAATCCTTCTTTGAGAGAGTTGTGCAACCTGCTGTATTCGCCGACCAAGAGTATCCGCATGCAACGCGTTCTTTATTATCTTTGACCAAATATACAGACAAATTGCCTGACCGTTATCAAACATCCGACTTAGAAATTTTGATTTCTACCCAAAACCAAACCGATTTTTCGTTTTTGGAACGGATGTTTCCGTTTGCGCCGTATCATCAATTTAATATTTTGATTATTAATCAAACGAAGTCAGATCAGATTTTGATGTCAGATTTTCCGACTGTCCGCATCCTCAATTCTAAAGAAACAGGCTTATCGAAAAGCAGAAATTTAGCACTCGCAAACGCTTCCAAGAACATTGTATTGATAGCCGATGATGACGTGATATACACAGCAGATTTTGATGCGAAAATTATAGATGCGTTTAATAAAAACCCAAATGCTTCGGTGATACATTTTCAAACACAAACCACCGAAAATAAATTGTTTTGGAACTATCCGAAAAATTATAAAAAACTACATATTAATCAATTAACGAATGTTCTTTCTGTTGAAATTGCCATTAAAACAGCAGACATTAAGAAATCGAAAATTCGATTCAACGAACTTTTTGGTTTAGGTGCGCAATTTGAAGACGCAGAATCGTTTTTCTTCTTGCGAGCCGCATTTCACAAAAAAAAGGAAGTGCTCTTTTACCCCGAAACCATTGTCATGCATCCGTCTTTTACCTCAAGCGATGAAGTGGAATCTGACCGGAAAATTTACGCAAAAATGGCAGGCTTCCAAAAACGGTTTGGCAGATTTTCATACATTTTATTGTGTAAATATATTTTCTTTTTGATTCGGAAAAGGTTTATTTCATTTAAAGAAATAAAAACTAAATTTATCATCGGATTGAAAGGAATCAATGACTATCAAATCTTTTCAAAAGAATTTACAGACCAAAAATATGACTAAAATATATCTCAGCGGACTTGTTCAAATCATCGAGCTTCCTAAAATAAAAGACCCGAGAGGAAATATTTCCATCGTGGAGAAAAACACCATTCCATTTGATTTCAAACGGGTGTATTATCTCTACGATGTGCCGAGCGGAGCGACTCGCGGAGGTCATGCGCATCGAGAACAACTTGAATTTTTAATCGCACTTGCCGGCAGTTTTGATGTTGTTTTGAACGATGGAAACGAACTGCTGAAAATTCATCTCAACCGACCCAATTTCGGCTTATTTATTCGGCAAGGTGTCTGGCGCGAACTGGAAAATTTTTCTTCCGGATCGGTCTGCTTGGTTTTGGCATCTGAAGTGTTTGACGAATCTGATTATATCCGCGATTTTGAGACTTTCAAATCATTTAAAAACTGAATTTCCCAAACCGAATTGAGCCGCAGTATTTTTGAAATAAATAAGAAGTTTCAACACAAAAGACGGCAATTTTAATATCATTTTTCGTTTTATATTCAAACTTTTTGAATCAATTTTTTCGATGGTTGCTCTAAAGCCCTTCTTGTCACCGATGAGTTTCTGTTTTACGGCAATTGAAAAACGATTGTAGTCTAAAAATAATTTTAGCTTAGGATTTGATTCTTCTATTGTTTCAAATTTGCTAAAATCGGTTAGCAAATGGTAATTTTCGGGTATTCGAGACAAACCAACCGGGTCGAAAACATAGGTTGCCAAAATCAAATTCAAAAATACAATTTCGTATTTCAACCCGATTCTTATCCACATATCGGTATCCTCGGCACTATTTATTTGCTCGTCAAACATGCCTATTTTTTGAAATACTGAACAATGAAATACAGCTGAAGAACAACTTAAAACCGATTGCTTCATGCTCGCTCTAAAATAATTGACTATTTGCGGTTCAGTCCGATGCTGAAAAGAATATTGAGCCGGAAAAGTCCGAAGTGGCGTTTCCAATTCAATCGCGCAAGCGAAAACTTTGTCATTGGCGTGAGACCGAATCAGCTGTTTCATTTCCATTAAAAAACCGGAATGCCAAAGATCATCCGCATCGATAAAAACAATATATTCAGAATTTGCACGCGTTATTCCATAATTTCTTGCAGAGGAAACACCCCCGTTTTTTTTGAAAAAATACTGAATTCGACTATCGGAAAAAGAATTTACAATCGCCTTGCTTTTGTCAGTCGAACCATCGTTGACAATGAGCAATTCAAAATCTTCAAAAGTCTGATTCAAAACACTTTCCAAAGTATTTTTGATAAACTTTTCTTTGTTGTACAACGGAATGATGACCGAAAAAAAAGGCATGAATTTCAGTGATGAATATGACAAAGATATCCCAACCGATACAAATCGAACAGCAACAAGGATGGATTTTTTCCCAATAAGTGTTTTTCCAATTGTTTTCGATTCAGGCAAAACACAAAATCAACCCATTTGACCAATCTTAACTTTTTAACGGTCAGAAAAGTGCGATACAATTTGTTTTGAGATTGAAAATCCGGATTGTCTTGCAAAAAAAATAAAAATGAGTCGATAGCTTCTCTGCTTTTCTTGAGAAAAACCTTGTTGCTCTCTAAACCCAAGTGAATCACAGGATTGTCGATGTGAAAAATAGGGGTTTTATTTTTAAAAAAAACCGCCGCTATCAAATTATCCGCTCCGTAAACCGATGTTTTTAAATGAGACAGCAAATCGATGTAAACCGTTTTCCGGATAAGATAATTGGCTGAAATAAAAACCCGATACAATTGGCGATTTCGCTCGCTTGCAGAGATAGATTCCCGTTTTCTGCCAAATTTCCACCGCAGTGAAAATTGACTGTCCGGATTATCTTGCGAATAGGTAAATCCGCCCATCACCACATCAAAAGTCTGGTTGAAATACGTAAAATAACGGTTTAAAAAGTAATCATCCGGCGGAAGCACATCTGCATCTAAAAACAACAACCAAGGATGTTGAGCCGATTCAGCCAAGCGGTTTCGGGTAGCGAGACGACCTCTGTTTTCGGTGTTTTCCAAATAGATGACATGCTCCAAAATCGCCACATTTCGGTTTGATCTTTGAATTACTTTATCCGTTGAGCCATCATCGCAAACGATGATTTGAAAATTCCCGGAAAGTCGATTTGCCTGTTCGTGTAAAATTTGAACAAGCGATGAAACGTCAACATTATAAACAGGAATCAGTATGGAAAACATAGGTTTCGCGTTGTGATACTTCAAAAGTAAGGAAGTCGTTGAAGAGGATAATTACATTGCATAAAAATTCCTGTATTAGAAATCAAATTTATAAGCCGCACCGACCATCATTTGAATGCCTTGAACCTCAAAATTGGAGAATCGTTCGTAATCCTGTCCGGTAAGGTTGTTGATTTTTCCGAAAAAGGAAAGTTGTGGACTGTATTGGTAATTGCCTCGAAGATTGATATCTAAATAGCTGTCTAAAGTAATTTTTTGTGTTGGTAAACTTAAATCTTTTGATTGAAACAAGTCAAACCGTTCGCCTACGTAAAATATTTCGGCACCAAATTTCCACTTGCTGTCAAATTGGTAATCCCCTTTAAAAGTGATTTTCACATCGGGTAAATTCCAAGCTTCCTGCTCTTTCCGAGTCGAATAATCGAAAAATTCGGCTTGCAAAAGAAAATTAAAAGGGTTCCAATCAGCCTGCAAAGCACCCGAAAAAGTAAAGATTTCGACATCGTCGTAAACCACGTCAAACGAGTTGCCGTATTCGTAACCCTCGGTTGGATCGATGCTGTTCAAAGGATTGAGCCTATACAAAGGCTTGTCGCGGTCTTTGCGGTAAGCGGCTTTGGCATTATACGAAATTCGCGAGGCAATTTTCCCTTTCAATCCCGCATAAATATCGTACCGATTATCAGTCGGTTTGATTGTTAGCGTAGGAGAAACAAAAAAGTTGTTTTGTACAAATTGATAATAACTGTTTTGATGCAATCCGCCTTCCAATCCACCATAAAGCCAGATAGCATCGCCAACCGGACGATAAGAAGCCGATATTTTCGGGTAAATATAAAAGCTGTTATCGTTGTTGTCGGTATCCGTGCTGTAAAATAGCGACAGCCCTAATTCAGCTGAAACATTGCCAAATTCATAAAGATATGTTGGTGTATATCCAATATTGATGATGTTGTAAGACAAATCGGATGTGTTGTCAAAATTGCGGTCAAAACTTCCGTTCAAATAATCCAACACCACTTGATGATGAAGCAGATAATCCGACACATGCAGATTAAAATCAATCGAGCCGTTCAAGTTGTGTTCCGAACTGCTGAAATCGTCAAAAAATCCTTGGTAACCGGCTTTTATTTTCTCGATGGGCGATTCGCTGAAGAGCAATTCACCTCCGGCTGCAATACCAAAATAAGTCTGTGATTCCTCAATGGTGTCGATGGTTTCTGACGGGAAAGTCAAATTTGGCAATCCATACCAATTGTAGTTTTGGTGTTGCACTTTGAAATAGACCGATTGTGTACGGTCGCGTTCTTCATTGATGAAATCGACTCCAATTTGGGTGTCATAAAATTTATCATCCAATTCGATACCGCTGATGCCACCTTGTGAAGAAAGATGGTTCAGGTAATAGGACAAACTCTGCTGCCTGCTCAAATCCCAATTTCCGTAGAAATTGCCGTCCACATTGCCAAAATTCCCGATACCCAATGAGGCGAAATGTCTGTAAAGTTTTTCGCGTTTGAGTCTGGGTGGCGGGGTCGGTTTGGCTTTGGCAGGAACAAAAGTTGAAGCGACCGGGAAGTTAAGAAATTGATATAGAATCTTTCTTTTTTCAATTTTCATCGAATCGGAAACTGGCAATTCGCGGAGTTTGGTGACTTCCTGAAGCGTGGGAACATAAGGTTTTTCGACACGAATTATTTCGGTTTCCATGTTCTTTCTCTCATCGGGTTTGACTTGCGAAAAACTGATTGCTGTGCAAAAAAAGAATATAATTATGCTGTAAAAAACGTGTCGCGTTGTCATGAATAGTCTGTTAGTTTTTTTCGTTTTCGATGGAAGAATTTCTCTCCTCTTCTTTTTTCTTGATGGCATCGAGCAAGGTTTTGGCCTCGCTGACTGGATTCGGATAATCGGTAAAATTTTGAATCACGTTTTCAAGGATAAAAGTTGCCTGAAAAGCATCGTTGAGCGCATCAAAATTTTTAGCCATCAGAATCAATCCTTTCACACCGGTTTCTTTGTATCCGGCATATTCTTTCGCCAATTTCTGGATGAGTTTATTGGAAGCATCATATTGTTTGTCTTTATTTTTATAGAATGCAGCCACATACAAAGCTTCCGATGCTACCAAACCCGATTTGGAATTTTCCAATTCGGCAAAGTATTTTTTTGCCATTTCATCCTTTCCGGTTGTGAAAGCATTTCGAGCCAACATGATTTTTGCGTCTGTTTTGGCATTTGCATCTGCTTTGCTGTTTTCCAATACTTTGTTGGCGTAGGTCAGTGCTTCTTGGGTGTTGCCCAATGACATCGCCGCTTTCATGATGTTTGCCTGCGCAAAAATGACATTGTCGGATGTTTGGGCTGAAGTTTCCAACCTTTTGAGGGTTTCCAATGCTTTGCCCCAGTCCGAATTTTCTAAATAACCTTTGGATAGTTTGACAAGCGCATCTTCTGTAAACTCATTTTGACCTTTGTTGAGGATGTTTTGATAGAAAGTTACAGATTTGAGAAATTCATTTTTTCCATAAAAATAATCAGCCATACGCGCGTTGGCTCTTAACGAATTTACTCCATTTGGGAAACGGCTCAGATAAGCTGCGTAAGCATCCATGGCTTTGGGATAATTTTGATCTGAATAGCTTTTTTCTGCCGATTCGAAAAGGGTGTTTTCAATCTCCATATCAGATAGATTGACAAAATTGAGTGTTTTGACCCAATCGGTGTATTCGGCTCCTCTTCCCAACTCGACATAAGCCAACCTGGCTCCCGAAACGGCTTGTTGTGCTTCGGAAGTGTTGGGAAAATCGACGGTTATTTTTTTGTAAACCGCAATGGCTTTTTCGTTTTGTTGGTTGTTGAAATAAATCAAGGCCTTTTTGAGCATGGCTTTGGGTACGTAACTACTCATTTTGTAACCGGAAATCAACAAATCATAGGTTTCGATGGCATTGTCAGTTTGTTTGGCATTCAAGTAAATGTTGCCAAGTTCATACATCGCATCATCGCGCAAAACGGATTTGGGAAATGAATTGATGATTTTTTGCAGCGATTCTTTTTTGTTGTCATTCCTGTTGAGCAAGCCGTAACTCAACGCTTTGTGAAACTCAGCTACATCCGCATCAGGGATATCGAGCGCGATGGCCTGGTTGTACTGCTCCAAAGCCGGCCAATATTTGGTGAGCGCGTAGTAACTGTCACCCAAACGCAGGTGTGCATCGCCTTTTTTATCCATTTCCAAGTTGCTTTGCGAAACATACTTCAATAGATTTTCCGCGGCATTCTCGTAGTATTTCAATTGGAAATAGGCGTAACCAATTTGGTAATAAATATTTTTATATTCTGTCGTTTGGTTGGCTTGCGGAAGCCTCAAAAACTTGAGATAACCATCTAAAGCGGTTTGCCATTTCCGATTGAGATAGTCGGTTTCTGCTTTCCAAAAAACGGCTCTTGCCAAATAAACAGGGTCTCGCGGTTCGCCGATAGACAGGTTGAAAAGCTCGTAGGCTTGTGGCAGTTTATTCTCATTAAACAATTCGACTCCCCGAAGAAAGGTAACTTTCTGAAACACTACGCGGGTTTCCGCCTTGTTGTTTTTCTTTAAAAAATTGAGCGCGTCCACGTAGTTTTTAGAAGTCACATACGAGTCCAAAAGCAACAATTCCATTTCTTTGGCTTCGGGATGTTTGGGATATTGATTGATGAAATCTGCCAAAACCTGCTGTATGTTTTGGTAAATATTCCCGATTTCATAACTCAATTTGGCGTAATTTAATGCCGATTCTTCCTGAATTTTCAAATCAAAATTCATGTTGCCCGCCGACTGAAAAGCGTTTCGTGCTTCTTGCTTTTTGTCGAGCTTCAGATAGGCTTGGGCCAAATGATAATAGGCATTTTGTGCAACCGCGTTTTTGCCTTCTATGATTTTGTTAAACTGATTGATGGCGCTTTCAAAATCGTTTTGTTTGAAGTAAGCAAAACCCAATTGATACCAATCGGTGTTGCTAAACTTTCGGTTTTTTCCCTTGTAGTCATTCAAATATGGAATGGCTTTGTCGTATTGTTTTAAGTTGAAATAACTTTCCCCGATGATTTTTGACAACTCCGATTTTTCAACCGGCGTTGAACGCGGCAATTGTCCGACTGCCAAATCAATCGCTTTTTGAAAATTACCCAACTTGAAGTTCATATCCGCTTCAAAATAATTGAGTTGTCCCTTGTAATTGAGATCATTTTCAACTTTTGAAAAGTAGGAAGATGCCTCGGTATAATTTTCATTTTCATAAGCGATATAACCCACATAATACGATGCTTGGTTGCCGTATTCGGACGATTGCATAATTTTTTTAAATGCACTTTCGGCCTGACTGTATTTTTTCGCCGCAAAATTTGAATATCCAACTTTGAAGAAATAGACATCTCTCTGGTCGGGGTTTACCATGCTTGGATCTGTTTTGTTGAACCATTTGAGCGCATAGGAAAATCGCGCATTGTCAAAATAATAATTGGCTGCATCCAAATAAGCTAAGTCGCGTTTGACACTCGATGGGTGTTTGGAAACAAAGGCTTCAATCAATTCTCCGGCATTTTGCTTATCGAGACGAACCGCACAATTGGCGATGTAGTAATCACACTCGGCGGCGATTTCTTCCGGAGGATCTGTGCGCAATATACTTCTGAACAGAGATTGGGCTGCCGCATATTGCGAATTATCATACAGCGTTTTAGCTCTTTCAAAACGAAACAACTCATCGGTATTGGTAATGGATTGTTGCGCCAAAAGCGTTCCAAAAAACAACAAAAGCAGTGGCAGGAAAACCTGTATTTTAGATATGTTCATAGCGCCGTTTAGTATGTCCAAAGATAAATAGATGCACCTACCTATAACGACAAAGAGTTGCTATAATTATGTTAAAGAATAAGAAAATATAAAGATTTGAGTTTTAAGTTTTAATTTCTATGTTTTGGACTTTAGAATTTAGAATTTAGCATTTGTTAATCGAAATCTTCTATCTTTAGCAGGAAATTTTTTTAACATGTTGCAATTCATCCGACAAAAATCCGGACTGCTACTCGGTCCGTTGGTGTTTATCCTCATTCAATATTTTTTTAAACCCGAAGGACTCAGCCCGCAAGGTGTGGCCGTGTTGGCTTGCACACTTTGGATAGCGATTTGGTGGATTACCGAAGCCATCCCAATTGCGGTGACTTCCATGTTGCCTGTGATTATCTTTCCGCTTACCGGAGCTATGAGCATCCAAGACACAACTTCTTCTTTTGGCGATAAATATATTTTCTTGTACATCGGTGGATTTGTATTGTCCATCGCCATCGAGAAATGGAGTTTGCACAAACGCATCGCGCTCAACATCATCAATGCCATCGGCACCAACAGCAGCAGCATCGTGTTGGGTTTTATGATTGCTACGGGATTTCTGTCGATGTGGATTTCTAATACGGCAACAGCCGTGATGATGATGCCAATTGGTTTGGCCATTGTCAAACAGTTTGAAGACCATCCGGACACCCAAGAAAACGAAAACCTGATTTTTGGCAAAGCGCTGATGCTCGCCATTGCTTACAGTGCATCGATAGGCGGAATCAGCACACTGATTGGCACGCCACCCAACGTTATTTTTGCCGGGGTTATTCAAAAATTTTACCACGTGGAAATTTCCTTTATGCAATGGTTTAAAATCGGATTTCCTGTGGCTGTTGTGCTGATGACTTTTTGTTGGTTTTACTTGGTCAAGGTCGCTTTCAAATTAGACAAACAGCGTTTTCCCGGCGGTAAGACAGAGATTCAAAGACAACTTCAAAAATTAGGTACAATAAAATTTGAAGAAAAAGCGATTTTTATCGTGTTTGTGTTGACCGCTTTGGCGTGGATTACACGCGGTTTTGTCCTGTCAAAACTTATTCCGGGTATCGACGACACCATCATTGCCATGGTGGCGGCTGTGATTTTATTTTTGATTCCTTCCAAAAGAGATAAAGGCCAGATGTTATTAACTTGGAAAGAAGCTGAGCGGCTGCCGTGGGGAATATTGTTGCTTTTCGGCGGCGGACTTGCCATAGCCAGCGGATTCGAATCGACGGGATTGGCAAGTTGGATTGGCAACCAGATTACGATTTTTCAAGGAGTCACGCTGTTGGTTTTGCTGATTATCATCGTCACCATGGTCAATTTTCTGACGGAAATCACTTCCAATTTGGCCACGACCGCCATGCTACTTCCTGTTTTGGTGCCGGTTGCTGCCGTACTCAACGAAAGCCCATACGTGCTGATGGTTGGCGCAACACTGGCTGCATCCTGCGCGTTTATGCTTCCGGTAGCCACGCCACCCAACGCCGTAGTTTTTGGCTCCGGCTATCTGCGCATTCCCGACATGATTCGAAAAGGCATTGTGATGAACATTTTTTCGATTATCATCATCGTGTTCTTCGTGTATTTCATCGTTCCACATTTGTGGAAGGGATAAGTTTTAGTACCTAATTGCTGGAAGTCGCCTGCCTGCCGTCAGGCAGGGAAGTAGGGCGTTGATGCAGTGACAACCAGAAACCAGAGACCAATAACCAGAAACTTGACCTGCCTCTTGTTTTACCAATTGTCCATCGCACATTGAAAAAAATGTTAGGCTTTAACAACGCCATCAGCTGTTTTGTTAAATATTTTTACTAAACTTGTTCGGTTTTTAAAAAATCACACTTATGCAAACCCGATTATCAAAGTTCATCTTCTTTTTATGGGTGCCTACCCTACTTTTTTCACAACAAAAAGACATTTCCCTCGAAGAAATTTGGTCTGGTGCTTTCCGAACCCAATCCTTGCAATCGCTCAACTCGCTCAACGATGGCCAACACTACACTGTGTTGGAAAACGATCGTGTTGCCCGCGCATCAAAAATAGTTATCTATGATTATCGGACAGGCAATCAAACAAAGGTTTTGATTGACGGGAAAGACTATCCGGAGGTGAAGGCCTTCGAAGATTACACTTTTAGTAAGGACGAAAAAAAATTATTGCTCAGCACCGATTCTGAATCGATTTACAGACGATCCTCCAAAGGCATTTTTTGGGTGTTTGATACCGATTTGCGGAAATTGTTTCAGGTGTCGGACAAACCGATTCAAGAACCCACTTTTTCACCCGATGGATCGAAAGTTGCCTATGTGTATGAAAACAATCTCTACGTAAAGGAAATTGGCACGGGAAAGGTCACGCAAATCACCACCGATGGCAAAAAAAACAGCATTATCAACGGTCTGACGGATTGGGTGTATGAAGAAGAATTGTCCTTCGTGCGCGCTTTCGATTGGAACCAAACCGGAGATAAAATCGCTTTTATCCGTTTTGATGAATCGGAAGTGCCGGAGTTTTCGATGAGCGTTTTCGGAAAAGCGTTGTACCCACAAGTGGAAACCTTCAAGTATCCGAAAGCGGGAGAAAAAAATTCGGAAGTTACGCTGCACATTTACAGTCTGAACAATCAAAAAACTTCTCAAGTCGATTTGAGCGATTACAATGATTTTTACATCGCCCGCATCGGTTGGACAAAAGAAGACAATACTTTGGCAACTTTGATTTTAAATCGGCATCAAAACCAAGTCGATTTGCTTTTTGTGGATGGAAATACCGCCGAGAAAAGACGCATTTTAAGAGAAACGGATAAAGCCTATATCGAACAACCCGAAATGCCACCGTTCTTAGACGACAACAGTTTTATTTGGACGAGCGAACGCGACGGATTCAATCACCTTTATCACTTCGACAAATCCGGCAAACTTCTCAACAAACTCACCGAAGGCAACTGGGACGTGACTTCCTTTTATGGTTTTGACCCAAAATCGAAACGGGTATTTTATCAATCGGTAGAAAACGGCAGCATCAACAGAGATATTTATTCCGTGAAACTAAACGGCAAAAACAAACTGCGATTGTCTTCCGAAACAGGGAGCAACGATGCCGATTTCAGTGCTGATTTTTCCTACTTCATTCAAACTTTTACCAATAGTGAAACGCCTCCCCGATTTACCCTTCACAGCAGCAAAGACGGCAAAAAACTGAAAGACATCAAGGACAATCAAGCCCTGACCATCAGACTCAAAAACTACAAGCTGCCAGTCAAAGAATTTTCCACGCTAAAAGTAGGTGATTACGACTTGAATATGTGGATGATCAAACCCGTCGATTTTGACCCTGCCAAAAAATATCCTGTGTTTATGTATCAATACTCGGGTCCGGGTTCGCAAATGGTCTCCAACACTTGGAGCGGCACCAATGATTATTGGTACTACATGTTGGCACAACAAGGCTATATAGTGGCGTGCGTGGACGGTAGAGGTACCGGAATGCGCGGTGCAGATTTCAAAAAAATGACGTACAAAGAACTTGGGAAATATGAAGTAGAAGACCAAATCAACGCGGCCATCGAATTGGGTAAAAGACCTTATGTCGATGCATCACGCATCGGTATTTGGGGCTGGAGTTACGGCGGTTTTATGGCTTCAAATGCCATTTTTCAGGGTGCGGATGTGTTTAAAATGGCCATCGCGGTTGCGCCGGTGACCAGCTGGCGGTTTTACGACACCATCTACACCGAACGGTACATGCAAACCCCGCAGGAAAACCCGAGCGGCTATGACGACAATTCGCCCATCAATCATGTGGACAAATTGAAAGGTGCGTTTTTGCTCGTTCACGGTTCGGCAGACGACAATGTGCACGTACAAAATTCTATGCAGATGATCGAAGCACTTATTCAGGCTAACAAACAATTTGATTGGGCGATTTATCCCGATAAAAATCACGGTATTTTTGGCGGAAACACGCGGCTTCAACTCTATCAAAAAATGACAAATTTTATCAAGAATAATTTATAGTGTCGTATGCAATTGGTTTCCATTCAAAATAAAATATACGATATTCATGGAGTCAGTGTGATGCTCGATTTTGATTTGGCGGAACTTTATGAAGTTGAAACCCGCGTTTTAAACCAAGCCATAAAAAGAAACATCGATAGTTTTCCCGAAGATTTTATGTTCAGATTGACCAAAGAGGAATGGGATGAAATGATGTCATCACAAACTGTGATGACATCTAAAAGGTACCGGAAACAAAATACGATAAGCAGTTTGCCGATATTTTTGAGGCGATAAAATTTTTAATTACTGAAAATCAAAACCATAACAACAATTTAGAAAGAACAAAAATAGGCTACAAAAAATAACCTCACAATCCATAGAAAATTAACAAGCAATCAATCACAAACCCAAACTAACATCCAACTTATGACATCCAACACAGCAAATATCCAAAGAAAAGAATTATTCGGTCATCCGGTCGGTTTATATGTATTGTTTTTTACAGAAATGTGGGAACGGTTTTCTTATTACGGAATGCGAGCTTTGCTTGTTTTGTATTTAGTCACGCAAACCACCGAAAAAAACGCCGGACTGGGTTGGTCAAATTCGGAAGCATTGGCTTTGTATGGTTGGTACACCATGTTGGTTTATGTCGCTTCAATTCCGGGTGGCATCATCGCAGACAGAATTTTAGGTCAAAAGAAATCAGTTATCGTCGGAGCCATTCTTTTGGTAATCGGTCATAGCATTTTAGCCATCGACTTGATGTGGGCTTTTTATACCGGTTTAAGCTTTATCATCGCCGGTGTGGGGATGCTGAAACCCAATATTTCCACAATGGTTGGCGGGCTTTATCGAAAAGGTGACATCAGAAGAGACAAGGGTTTTACCATTTTTTATATCGGCATTAATTTAGGTGCTTTTCTTTCCAGTTTGATAGTGGGTTATGTCGGCGAAGTATATGGCTGGCATTACGGCTTCGGATTGGCCGGTATTTGTATGCTTTTCGGATTGGTTCAATTTGTATTGGGTCAAAAACATCTTGAAGGAGTTGGTGATTATTTGGGCAATTCAAAAAATGAAGAAGACAGAGAAACGATGAAAAGACCACTTACAAAAATTGAAAAAGATCGTGTAGTTGTTCTAATTCTTTCTTTTTTAATGGTAATCGTATTTTTTGGCGCCTTTGAGCAAGCCGGCGGATTGATGAATATTTACGCAAAAGATTATACCGATAGAATGCTTTTTGGCTGGGAAGTTCCTGCGTCTTGGTTTCAATCGCTCAACGCATTCTTTATCATCACTTTAGGAACTGCCGTTGCCGCTTACTGGGCGAATCGAAAGTTGAAGGGAAAAGAAGCAACATCACTTTTTAAAATGATCTTAGGGCTTATCATCATGGGAGCCGGTTTCCTCTTTATGTCAGCCGCCGCCATAGAATATCAAAATTCAGGTTCATCTGCCATGTATTGGTTGGTTTTAGCCTATTTATTTCATACCGTTGGCGAATTGAGTTTATCGCCTGTTTCGTTGTCCTTCGTAACAAAACTTGCGCCAGCAAAATACGCTTCACTGATGATGGGACTTTATTTTTCAACCACCGGATTGGGAAATAAAGTTGCCGGATTGTTGGGCGAGTCAGCTTCACAATTTGGCGAATTAACTGTATTTACGGGGATTGCCATTTTCTGTATGCTCTTCGGACTTTTGATTTATGCGTTTATTAAAAAACTGAAAGCACTGACTCATGGTGCCGAGGATAATGAAATTTAGAAATCAAATTAAAAATCTACCATGACCACAAACACCACCGACCAATTTTTTAAATCTACTGTATTGGGACATCCTTCCGGATTGTTTGTTTTGTTTTTTACGGAGATGTGGGAACGATTTTCGTTTTACGGTATGCGCTCCTTGTTGATTTTATTTTTAACCACTTCACTTACAGACAACGGGTGGGGTTGGACAAGGGAAAACGCTTCTGCCCTATTCGGGTCGTATGTAGGTTTGGTCTATCTGTCAACCATGCTGGGCGGCTATTTTGCCGATAAAATCATTGGTTTCAGATGGGCTGTTGTCGTCGGCGCATTTTTGATGACACTCGGACACGCTGCAATGGCAGTAGAAACGCATTTTTCAATCTATCTAGGGCTCATCTTACTGGTTTTCGGAAATGGTTTTTTTAAACCCAACATGACTTCCATTATTTCAGAAATGTACAAAGACCGTACTGACAAAAAAGACGGAGCCTACACCCTTTTTTACATGGGTGTCAACGCAGGTGCTTTCTTCGGAATTTTACTTTGCGGCTATTTAGGCGAAAAAGTCGGTTGGAGTTACGGATTTGGTTTGGCCGGTATTTTTATGTTTTTCGGAACGTTGCAATTTTGGTTATCTCAAAACATTTTTGGCGACATCGGACTCAAACCCACCAAAGAAAGCAAAGCCAAATCGGATGCTTTAGACACCGACAAAAGAAATCCTTTTACAGCTTGGCAATTGATACTAATTGCCGTTTCAGCTGTGTTGGGTCTGCTTTGGATTTTGAACGACCCCGCTACGAAAATTTCCGGCGGTAAAGTAAATATTTTCAGTTTTTTGGGGGAGAACGGCAACAATTTAGCTGTCCTGACAGCGCTTTTGGTTTTTATCGTTTTGTTGTTTTACCGATTTACACAGTATTCTAAAATCACACGAGAAAAACTGATTGCTGTTACCTTTTTCGCACTGCTAACCGTCTTTTTTTGGGCAATCTTCGAACAAGCACCAAACAGTTTAACCATTTTTGCAAAATCATACACCAACCGTGTGCTGGTGGACAATTGGAGTGTGGTGTTTTTAGTTGTGAACTCACTCATGACAATATTGCCTTTGGCTATCATCACCTGGGTGCTTTATTTATTGTTCAAACAAACCTTTAAAACCTATGCAGTTGCCAATGTCATTTTAAGCACCAGCTTCGTCATCATTTGGATTATCGCTCTTTGGATGTTGGCGAAAGATTATTATACCGCAGGTTATTTATCACTTTCTGACAATACTTTAGATTTCCTAAAAATTGAAAAAGTGACCGTTCCTCTGACGGAAGTTCCGGCAACTTGGTTTAATACCTTAAATTCTCTTTTCATCATCTCGCTTGCTCCACTGTTTTCCAAATGGTGGGAAAGTAAATACAACCCTTCTGCCAACGTAAAATACGGCATCGGCATGTTTCTCTTGGCACTCGGAATGGCGTGTGTGGCATTTGGCGCTACGGGAATCGCACCCGGCGCACAGACTGCCTCGGCAAGCATGATTTGGCTTATTTTGGTCTATCTTTTCCACACCATGGGCGAATTGTGTATTTCTCCGGTAGGACTTTCTTATGTGAGCAAATTAGTCCCCGCCCGAATGATTGCTTTTATGTTTGGCGTGTGGTATTTGGCTGTTGCCATCGGGATGAAAGGCGCCGGCATGTTTGGCGAAAACATTGATAAAATAGCCAACGAACACGGTTTGAGCTATTTCTTTTGGATGCTCACTTTGGTCTCTGTGGCAGTTGGAATGGTCTCGATTATCTTCCAACCCGTCATTAAAAAACTGATGCACGGCGTTCGCTAATTTTTTTTGTAAGTAACTTTTAAACCCCTCGACTAAGCGCGCGTTATGAAGAAACTATTTATTTTAATCTTGCTTCTTCCTGCCACCATGATGGCTCAGGAAATCAAATGGATGAGTTTGGCTGAAGCCTTAGAAGCGCAAAAAAAAGAGCCACGCAAAATCATGATGGATGTCTATACCAATTGGTGCGGTCCTTGCAAAATGATGGACAAACACACCTTTCAGAACAAAGACGTTGCCGAATATGTCAGTAAAAATTACTACGCCGTGAAGTTTAATGCCGAAGGCAACGAAATCATCAATTACCAAGGAAAAATTTTTAAAAATCCTGGTTACGACCCAAGTCGATCAGAAAAACGAAATGCAGCGCATGAATTCATGATTTTCATGCAAGTACCCGGTTTTCCAACGGTCGTTTTTATGGATGAAAAAGGTGATTTTATTACTCCGGTGACTGGCTATCGAACAGCCAAGCAATTTGAAATGTACCTAAAGGTTTTCAAAGACGATACCTACAAAAAAATCACTACCTCTGCCGATTGGCAAACCTATCAACAAAATTTTGTTTCAAAATTTAATTAAAAAACTTCCCTGCTCTTATTAAAAAAAACATATCCATACCATTTGGTATGGCTGTTTTTTTTTTTAGAAAAGATTATCGGATTACAAGCTCTACATTTAAAAAACACGGAAAGGCAAACTCCGAAGTTAATTTATAAATCATTTTGAGCTACATGATACACTAAAAATTGCTATTTTTAGCGTCTCAACTTCCAAACAATGATTGATTGCCCGAGCAAATGTTTCTTCGTGTTTTGTTTTTGGTTTTTATTCCAATTTGGATACACGCAAGACACCCGAGCCACCGGCGGTTTTAGTTTAAAAGCAGAGCTTATTTTCGGAAGTCAAAACCAACAGTTGAAAGTCGGTGCGTATGCGTTTGGTGCGATTAACGCAGGAAACTTCGGTTTGGAAAGCGGAGCCGATGTCAGTCTTTATCTATTTGTCAAACGCAACGGTGTTCGAATGACCGGAATCGGACATGCACATGAGTTTTTCGGCATGGTCGGCTGGGGTAAAAACACCAATTTACTCGGTTCTACCATTGCGATTCTCCCTACGGAATCTATCTACAATCCAAAAGGAGAAGGCGGTTTCGGAGGTTTTGGTTTTGGCGTAAACAAAGATTTTCTTCCCGGGAACTTACGGAAATTCAACTCGCGACGGGGAAATTTCCTGCTGCGATACAGCAACAGCAACTATGCGTTCAACCTAAATTTCTCAAACGACATGAACGCCGGACCACTCAAAGGTCAGGGTACCGATTTGGGCGCAACCGGTAGTCTGATTGTCACGGCAGTTGAAATCCGCAGGTATGAATTGCGCAGGCTCGGCGTAGGTCTGGACGTGTTCACTCCGGAAGCCGATTACTTACAAGTTCCCAGAAATAAGAGAAACTCGGATGACGGTTGGCGAAATGTTTGGTTTAACAGCAATCCGTATGAAGATTTGTTTCACGCCAATTTATATGTCGATGTTCGCTTTCAAAACAATGCCTACGCTTGGGCAGGAAAACTGGGAATCGACAGTCCAAAAATCGGAGCTTATGTTCAAAACAGCATACACGACAGCTTCGGGTTGTATCCCAGATTTTCTTGGCCGGTGCAACAAAAAGCACGTTTGTTTTATGAGTTTTCTGCCAACCTCAACGCAACCATTACCAACGATTTTAACCACCTAAAGGAATGAAATCCAATCGAATTTTTTCGCGGGCTTTTATACCGATTGTTGCCGGGATGCTTTTTTGCGTGTTGATGGTTTCGTGTAAAACATTTAAAACCTACTACGGCAACACTTTTCAGGAGGTTGATAACGATAAGATTAAGCGCACTTTCCGTCTTGATTTAAGCAACCAAAACCTGACGGAACTACCCGAAAAAATTGTTGATTTAAAGGAACTTCGGATGATTAATCTGTCCGGCAACACCCAACTCAGTTTAGAAAAAACTTTTGATGTTTTGGCCGGTTTACCCAAACTTGAAGTTATTCTTTTAGACAGTTTAAACCTCACTGAACTGCCGGAGAATTTCAAAAATCTGAGAAACCTTAAACATGTTTCATTGGTAAACAATCCGGAATTAGATTTCGCACACGCGTTTGAATTGATGAGAGATTTCGATATGGAATTTCTCAATCTGAGTCACAACAATCTAACCGAATTACCGGATGAAATCTGTGAAATCAGCAGATTGCGCGATCTGAAACTTTCCTACAACCACATTCAGCTATCCGCTCTTTTTTTGACTTTGGCTGATTTGCCGAAGTTGCGATCTATCTGGCTGGACAACAACCGGATTGAAACTTTACCGCCCGAGATCGCTGCCATTCGCCGGGTGGTCTATTTTTACATTGACGACAATGAACTGTCCGAATTTCCCGAAGAAATGAGTCAAATGGATCGACTGTTGGTTATGCATGCAGCCGGAAATAATTTCAGTGAACTTCCCGTCGAATTGACGCACATGCCACACCTTATGTTTGCCATCCTGTCCAACAATCCGATAGAAACCATCCCACCCGAATTCAGAAAAAGAGATTATTCATTGCTGGCTTTGGTGATGGATGGAAACAAATTGGATGAGGCCGAGAAAATATTTGCGAAAAAAATGTTCCGGCGGTTTTTTATTTTTTCGGCGCGGTAGCATTGAGCTTTTTGTAACTATTCAGCTATTCAAATGAATTTCGTTTTAACCGTCACTTCGAGTGGTTTTTAATAGTAATGCGACCGCTTTACTATTAAAAATTGCCTGTCTGCCACAGGCAGGTA
>PHDQ01000202.1 GCA_002841025.1 Bacteroidetes bacterium HGW-Bacteroidetes-13
ACGTTGTGATCGGTGATGAGAATCCCGATATTTTTGTTTTTTAATCTGGCAACAATTCGCTGAATATCTTCAACTGCAACCGGATCGACTCCGGCAAAAGGTTCGTCAAGCAAAATAAAATTTGGATCGGTTGCCAAGGCACGTGCAATTTCCGTCCGCCTGCGCTCGCCTCCCGAAAGCAAATCCCCCCTGCTTTTTCGAATATGTCCCAAGCCAAATTCAGCAATGAGCGATTCCACTTTCTGCTCTTGTTCTTCTTTGGATAATTTGGTGAGTTGCAAAACACTGCGGATGTTGTCTTCAACACTTAATTTTCTAAACACCGACGCCTCTTGTGCCAAGTAACCAATACCGTGTTGTGCTCTTTTGTACATGGGAAATTTTGTAATTTCTTCGTTGTCCAAAAAAATGCGACCGTCATTGGGTTTTATCAAGCCAACTATCATGTAGAAGGAAGTGGTTTTTCCGGCTCCGTTTGGCCCCAAAAGACCAATGATTTCACCCTGGTTTACTTCTACCGAAACGCCTTTTACAACTGAACGACCCTTGTATGTTTTGACCAAATTTTCAGCGCGTAATTTCATCTGTTTATATTATTTGTTTTTATCGGTCTTGTGTAAGCTGTGTTCAACCCATAATCAACTTCCTATGTGTCAAAATTGCTTTGTCATGGGTGTTTCATATGACTGTGTCGTTTTCTTGTTCCAAAGCATCCCAAAATTCATAAGCTCGGCGAAGATGCGGAATCACGATGGTTCCGCCGACCAAAGTGGCAATTGACATCGCTTCCATCATTTCTGTTTTGGTTACGCCTTGCTTAAAACTCGTTTCTAAGTGATATCGAACACAATCATCGCATCGCAAAACGGCGGAAGCAACCAAACCGAGTAGTTCTTTGGTTTTAACATCCAAAGCGCCTTCTGCGTAGGCATTGGTGTCCAAATTATAAATTCTTTTGATGATTTTGTTGTCATCTTGAAGCAATTTTTCATTCATTTTGCTTCTGTAATTTCTGTAATCCGTTAGTATTTCACTCATACTTTGGCTTTTTTCTTTTCTCTGTTGATGACAAATTTAGATATATAAATGCTAATCTCATATAAAATCAAGATAGGAATGGCCACGATTATTTGACTTGCCACATCGGGTGGCGTTATGATTGCAGCAAGGGCTAACACAATGATAAGCGAATATTTTCGGTATTTTCTCAAAAATTCAGGTGTTACCAAACCTAATTTGGTCAAGAAATATATCAAAATCGGCAGTTCGAAAATCAATCCGGAGGCGATCACCGAGGCTCGTACTAAGCTGATGTATGACCCTAAATCGATGTCATTAAAAACTTGGTCGCTAACCGTATAGGTTCCTAAAAAATTGATGGACAAGGGCGTGATGATGTAGTATCCGAACAAAACGCCGACAAAAAACAAAAAGGATGAGATGATGACAAAAGCCTTCGCGTGTTTTCGTTCTTTTTCATAGAGTGCCGGGCTGATGAATTTCCAAACTTCATAAATAAGAAATGGAAATGCCATGATGAAACCGGCCGTTATGGAGGTCCAAATATGTGCAGAAAACTGACCTGACATTTCTCTGCTCTGTATTCTAAATGGAAATTCTGTCACGCAGTAACTGTCATCCAGTCCCATGTACTTTGAAATCGTGCAAAGTATCCGGTAAGTTATAAAATCCGGATTTTTAGGGCCGAAAAGTAAAACATCAAAAATAAAATGCTTCATTAAGAAAGCTGCGGTACCACCAATGACTACAGCAAGCGTCATCCGAATCAAATGCCATCGCAATACTTCCAAATGATCTAAAAACGACATTTCATCGCCTATCTTTTTCATTGTCTGACTTTTTTTGGAATTTTAAATGTATATTTGGTAGGGCTGCTTACCGGTAAATTGTTAATATACATCGTTTGATTATTAAATATCTTAAAGAGAAATAAAAAAATATGAATTCAGTTTTTTGATAATTGATTTATGTATTATCTTTATGAAATACAAATGTATCAAATTTGAAGTGAAAACAGTTTTTTCAAAATGGAAAAAGATTTGCAAAAGGAATTAAAAAAGTATTTTGGGTTTTCCCAATTTAAAGGTCTGCAAGAAGTTGTTATCAAAAGTATTTTAGACAAAAAAAATACTTTTGTCATTATGCCAACCGGCGGAGGCAAATCGTTGTGCTATCAATTACCAGCGTTGGTACAAGAAGGTACGGCCATCGTTGTCTCGCCATTGATTGCATTGATGAAAAATCAAGTTGATGCCATTCGAGGTGTGTCCACGCATCACGGTGTTGCGCACGTACTGAATTCATCGCTCAATAAAACAGAAATAAATATCGTCAAGACTGACATTGTCAATGGCATCACCAAATTGCTATATGTCGCACCCGAATCTTTGACCAAAGAAGAGTATGTAGATTTTCTGAAAAGTGTCAAAGTTTCTTTTGTAGCCATAGATGAAGCGCATTGCATTTCGGAATGGGGACACGACTTCAGACCGGAATATCGCAATTTAAGAAGCATCATACAACGCATCGGTGATGTTCCTGTTATCGGACTGACAGCTACTGCCACGCCAAAAGTTCAAGAAGACATTTTGAAAAGCCTGGGTATTCCAGATGCAAATACTTTCAAAGCGTCATTCAATAGGCCAAATCTTTATTATGAAGTTCGTCCAAAAACCAAAAATGTTGATGCAGACATCATCCGCTTTATCAAGCAAAATACAGGAAAATCGGGTATTGTATATTGTTTAAGCCGTAAAAAAGTCGAAGAATTATCGCAAGCACTTCAAGTGAATGGAATTTCGACTGTGCCGTATCATGCTGGTTTGGATGCGAAGACTCGGACAAAACATCAAGATATGTTTTTGATGGAAGATGTAGATGTTGTCGTTGCAACAATCGCATTTGGAATGGGCATTGACAAACCAGATGTTCGTTATGTCATCCACCACGACATTCCGAAGAGTTTAGAAAGCTACTATCAAGAAACCGGTCGTGCAGGCAGAGACGGTGGAGAAGGTCATTGTTTGGCTTTTTATTCGTACAAAGACATTGAGAAATTAGAAAAATTCATGTCAGGAAAGCCCGTAGCCGAGCAAGAAATAGGAAATGCGTTACTTCAAGAAATGGTGGCATATGCAGAAACTTCTATTTCGCGCAGAAAATTCTTGTTGCATTATTTTGGTGAAGAATTTGATGAAATAGACGGTGATGGGGCTGATATGGATGACAACGTACGTTTTCCAAAGAAAAAATTTGAAGCGCAGCATGAGGCTAAGTTGGTTTTACAAACCGTTTTGGCAACCAAAGAAAAGTACAAAGCCAAAGAGTTAGTCAACACTTTAATTGGAAAAGTTACCGCTCAGATAAAATCGCACAAAACAGACGAACTACCTTGTTTTGGCAAAGGATCGGAGAAAGATGATCGATTTTGGATGGCCATTATTAGACAATTGTTGGTGTCCAAATACCTTAAGAAAGATATTGAAACTTACGGAATCATTCGCCTGTCAGACATAGGAAAAGACTTTATAAAATCTCCGCATAGTTTTCAGATAGCAGAAGACCACACCTATGATGTGGGAACTGACGATACGATTATTTCATCGTCAAAAGGTGGCGGAACAACAGATGATGTGCTGATGGCTATGCTCAAGGATCTTCGCAAAAAAGTGGCTAAAAAGTTGGAAGTGCCACCTTATGCGGTTTTTCAAGATCCATCGCTGGAAGACATGACCATCAAATACCCAATAACCATCGATGAGTTGGTAAACGTACACGGTGTCGGAGATAGCAAAGCACGAAAATTCGGACAAGAATTTATCGCATTAATTAAAAAATATGTAGAAGAAAATGACATCACACGACCGGACGATTTAATTGTAAAAACCACGGGAGCCAATTCTTCTCTTAAACTCTACATCATCCAAAACATTGACCGAAAGCTACCGCTTGATGATTTGGCAGGTGCCAAAGGCATGCAAATGTCTGAATTCATCAAAGAATTGGAACAAATTGTTTATTCCGGCACCAAACTCAATATAAAATATTGGCTCGAGGACATCTTCGATGAAGATCAATTAGAAGAGTTGCACGATTATTTCATAGATGCCGAAACCGATGATATTGAAACTGCGCTCAAAGAATTTGGCGGAGACTATGACGAAGAAGAACTCAGGCTTTTCAGAATTAAATTTATCAGTGAAGTGGCAAATTAAGCGTTTTCCTTCAAGATAAATCAAAATTAGGACGGCGAAAAGTATCGATTATGAATAAAAAAACGCTCACTTTCGGATTGTTTTTGATTTTTTCATTTGCCGTGTGGATGGGCGGTAAACTAACGTCCACCTATGAAGATTCTGCTACCATAAAACTTAAATTTGAAGACTTACCACCAGCCACTCGCTTGCCTATCGGATTTGAAAAAGAAATAAATATCAAACTTTTGGCAAAGGGTTACGTTTTTTTATTAAACCGTTGGTTTGGGTCAACACTCCATGTAGATT
>PHDQ01000203.1 GCA_002841025.1 Bacteroidetes bacterium HGW-Bacteroidetes-13
TTATCTCTTTTACCGCCATGTGGATTTCGGTCTATCTGATGCAAAAAACTTATTACAACAATCACTATTACTTTTTGATTTTGTTGTCTTTGATGATGATTTTCTTACCGGCTCACAAACAATATTCACTGGATGTAAAAAAGAATCCCGATCTCAAATCTGATCAAATGTCGCGGTGGTGCGCGTGGATTATCATTTTGCAAGTTTGGATTGTTTATACCTATGCGGCCGTTGCAAAACTGTATCCCGATTGGTTGGATGGGACGGTCGTTTCCGAATTTATGTCGCGCCGCGCTGATTACCCGATTATCGGTGATTTTCTGCAACAAGAATGGGTGCATTTTGTCATCATCTATTTCGGCATTTTTTTCGATTTGCTCATCGTACCCTTGTTGCTTTTTAAAAAAACACGAAGGTTCGCTTTCGGAATTTCCATTTTCTTCCATCTGTTTAATTCCATAGTTTTTCAGGTCGGAATTTTCCCCTATTTGTCTTTGGCATTCACTTTGTTTTTCTTTGAACCGAAAACCATCGCAGGTATTTTTCTCAAAAAGAAAAACATTTATACCGAAAACGAAATCAGCATACCCGAAAACAGCACATGGATTCGCACGGTTTTAATTATTTATTTTCTGATTCAAATCGGGTTACCGCTTCGGCATTGGTTTATTCCCGGCGATGTACTGCTCACGGAAGAAGGTCATCGGATGAGTTGGCGGATGATGTTGCGCACCAAAAAAGGCACGATTCAATACAAAGTTTTAAATAAGAAAACCGGCACTTTGATTTTTATCAATCCGTCTGATTCGTTGACAGCGAAACAAGCATCAACCTTGCCTACCAAACCCGATTTTATCTGGCAGTTTGCCCAACGAATCAAAAAATCGTATCAAGAAAAAGGAGAAGATGTATCGGTTTTTGCCATCGGAAGTGTGAGTATCAACAACAAACCTTATGTGACTCTCATCAATCCGGATGCAGATTTGGCCTCCGAAAAATGGCTTTTTTTCAAGCATAACCCGTGGATTGTTATATTAAATCGGGCGGATTAGCCTTTTAATAATGTTAAAAAACCGTCATACAGCACTTTAATCGGTTTAATAAAGTTTTTTTAATAAAAATTTAACTTATTTTTGTGGCAGACTGTTTGAATAATTCAACCCATTTAATTTTTGCCCTGAACGTGAGAAGTCTATGATTAAAAACTACTTTAGCCCAAAATCCGCTGGGATTATATCTACTTTGTTTTTATTGTTTTCGATAATGACTGTCAAAGCGCAGACTTTATCGGGTAGGGTAGTTGATTCAGACAAAAACCCGATTGCTTTTACCAATGTCATCCTTCTAAAAGCCACCGATTCCATTCCGCTTTTGGGTGCAGTAACTGATGAAACGGGACTGTATGAAATTTCCGGAATAAAAAATGGCGAATACATTTTAAAAGTCAGCTATTTGGGCTTCGAGACTTTTTTTGAAAAATTTACGTTTCCTGATAAATCTCAAATCGATATTCTCTTAAACGCCAATACGACAGCGCTCGAAAGTATCGATTTGGTTGGAAAAAGGCCGACCGTCAAACGTGAAATAGATCGTTTGGTTTTTAATGTTGCCAATACTTCATTGACGGAGGGAAATATTTGGGACGTGTTGAATCGGACTCCCGGTGTGATTCTCAATCAAGATGAAATTTTGATTAAAAACTCGGGAAATGTCGTGGTTTACATCAATGACCGCCGAGTCAATCTGACTTCATCCGAACTCAAGCAATTGTTGGAAGGGACAGCCGCAAACAACATACAAAGTGTCGAAGTTATCACCAATCCGCCGGCAAAATACGATGCGGAAGGAGGCTCTGTTATCAACATCAAAATGAGCAAAAATCTGATTACAGGCTACAATGGAAATGTTTTTTCAAACTACACCCAAGGTATATTTCCAAAATTCGCATTCGGCACAGGTCAATTTTACAAAACCGACAAAATCAATTTTTTTGCCAATTACAACTACAACACCGGCATCAACAACCGGCACAACAACGAAGGCATACAATTTGTCGAAAACAATCAGCCGACGGATCGTTGGGCAACGGTTTTTGACAGAAATTACCGAAATGAAACACATACGCTCAACACCAACTTCGACTATACATTAGACAAAAAAAGCTCGCTCAGCCTGTCGTCAACCGTACTTTATAAACCCTATTGGAAGCAAGACAATGTTTCTGAAACCGAAATATTTTCATCTGCAAATGTTTTAGATTCAACATTCAACACGGTCAACGTGATGCGCGACGAAAGCAGCAATGTGGCTTTTCAGGCGGATTACCAACGAACACTCAGTGAAAACGGCGCAAAATTTACCGCCAATGCGTTTTACAGCAATTACTATTACAACCGAACCCAAGACGTAAACACCAATTATTTTTTGCCCGATAATACGTTTATCAGAACCAATAGTTTTGATACCGATGCCACACAAAGCATCAATATTTTCACGGCACAAGCGGGATATGAAGGAACCTTAAAAAACGGTTTTCATTTAGAAACAGGCGCGAAGATATCAACCATCGACAGCAACAACGAGCTGAAACAATTCAACGTTGTCAACGGACAATCTGTACTCGACATCAACGAAAGCAATACTTTTTTTTATGACGAAACGGTATTGGCGGGATATCTGAGTTTGGATAAAAATTGGGAAAAATGGCAACTCAAATTAGGTTTGCGCGGAGAATATGCCGACATCACCGGAAATTCGCCCACGCTCAATTTGATAAACAATCGGCACAATCTCAAATGGTTTCCAACACTCTATTTGGGGCGCACGGTTTCAGACAATTTGGATATATCGATGTCATACGGAAAAAGAATTGCCCGTCCTCGGTATGAAATGCTCAATCCCTTCCGGAATTTCTTGACAGACAACGCTTTCAGCGGTGGAAATCCGGATTTAAATCCATCGATTACCCATAAAGTGAATTTGGATGTTACTGCTTGGAAACGACACACTTTCGGATTGTATTTCGATTACATCAAAGGAGATATCCTCGAATTGAGTTTTCAGGACAACACCAACCGAATCATGAAGTTTGCCAGTGTGAATCTGGAGCGAAGTCGTTCCTTCGGATTGGATTATTCCGTCTATTTTGACTTTACTTCGTTTTGGAGTTTTTACGGTCAAACGAGCAATTTTTATGATGAGATTCAGTTCATCGGCATCGAATCTAACAACGCTTTGGTAACCAACAATCGTATTTCAAATTACACCTATATCTCCAACAGTTTTTCTTTGTTGAAGGACAAAAGTCTTACAGCAGATTTGACTTGGTTTTATATTTCTCCAATTGTTCAGGCTTCGACCGATGTTACTTCCCGTCAGACGCTGTCACTGAGTTTGGTCAAGAAATTTCTCAAGAACAAATGGGTCGCTTCGTTGCAATTCAACGACATTTACAACAAAGGAAATTTTGAGACCAAAACACAATATTTGAATCAAAACAGCTTCTACAAAGCACGATTTGAAACCCAAACTTTCAAAATAGGTCTGCGCTATAATTTTGGCAACCAACGACTTTCAACCAATCAGAAAGATATTGAAGCTGATGAAAAAGATCGATTGGGTAAAACGCCGTAATCACTGAAAGTTCCTCAACGTTTAATAATCAGAATATTCCGTCGGATAAAGAAACAAGATATCGGCGTGATACATGTTGTTTTGATATTTCGGCATTGCTTTGAGTTCGTTCCACTTGGCTGATTCGCCAAAAGCTTTCCAATGTGCATCGCGGCTAGCCTGATTTTCAAAAGTAGTCAAATACATCAGTTTTGGCATCCGGTTTCCGGAAATCACTTCCCCAAAAAACACCGGATTGAAGCCCAATTGATGGAAGAGTTGCAGCTCACCACCCTCGTTGAACATCGCTACTTTATTTCTGAAAAGTGCTTCAGTTGCCGATTCGTAACTTCGCAATTCGTAGATTCTCTCTGCCCTTGGACTGTCGATGGCAGGTGTGTTCAGATTCGGCATGTCTTCAAAAGCACGCAATATTACCGATTCGATGCGTTTGTAAGGTGCTTGGTCAAATTGGGCTTGGATATATGACGCGCCGGCAGTCAGAAAATCTTTGTCTTTCAACAAAACATCTTCGGTATTTTCAAATTGTGTCATCGATGTAAACGGAATCAACACATATATTTTTTGCAAACTGTCTTTTTCATTCGGACGGGACTTAAAAACCCCGATATTTTTGATATTTTGTCTTTTGAGTGCGGGCAAATAAGCTTCTTTCAGATATTGATCTGTGATAGCTTCTTGACTTTTGGTGTCGAGCGTGTAAATTTTCAGTTGGTAAAAATCACGATTCTGCGCCATCGAAAGCATCGATACACTGAAAACAAAAATCGTGAGAAGGATTGTTTTGGAGATTGAAGAAATTTTCATGTTGATTTGATTTGAAAATAGACTTCAAACTTAGTCAAGTTGCGGAGGATAAACTAATTTTTTAAGTT
>PHDQ01000204.1 GCA_002841025.1 Bacteroidetes bacterium HGW-Bacteroidetes-13
CTGTCTGCCACAGGCAGGTATCGAGAAGCTTGAAATTGTAGCGTTCTCGATACGTTTTATTAAAAAAAGCGGTCGCATTTTTCAATAAAACACTCGAACTGACGATATTTGTGTCGATTTTTCATGAGACAGAATAGTTGCTTTTTTTGATTCTTAGAATTTTTTAGATTCGGTTTTAAAATAGGTTGATTTGTCATAGACAAAAGCCGGATTCTGCAACCAGAAACCACCGGCAGAGGCTGGCAGGAAAATCAGAAAACAGAAGCCCGGAAAATCAAGTTTTATGTTCTTTTTTCTTGGCAGCGGGAAACAAGATGTTGTTAAGAATCAATCTGTAACCCGGCGAATTTGGATGTAGTTCGAGTTCGGTTTTAGGGTCGCCAACTCGGTGCTGGTAATCTTCTGGATCGTGACCGCCGTAAAAAGTAAAAAAACCTTTACCCCGAATACCATGAATGTATTTTGCCTCATCATTCGATTCGTTTTTTCCCAATACTAACACATCACTTTTAAGGGTTTCCGAATCAAAAGACGTTGTTTGACCCATAAAACCTTTCACCAGACTTGTGTGATTTTGGGTGAGCATGGTGGGGACCGGATCCCATTTGGCCGAGAAATCCATCAGCGAGAAATAATCCATTTCTTTCGGGATTTGCCTTTTGTTGGTCATGTCGATGGATGAAAATTCGTATGCATTCGGATCTCTTTCCAAGATAAAATTTTTGAAAGCAAAAGTTTTTGAGAAATCGATTTTAGATTGGTAATTGGGTTCGGATGGATCACCATCAAACATGGGTTCACAGATGTCAACACCATCGGCGGAAAGTGCAATATCAAAACTGTCTGTCGCGCTGCACATGGCAAACATAAAACCGCCGCCAATCACGAAATCCCTGATTTTTTTGCTTACGGCAAGTTTTTCTTCTGATACTTTTTGGTAACCCAACCGAGTTGCCAAGGCTTCAGCTTCTTGCTTTTCTTTTATGTACCATGACGCACCTCTGAAACTGCCATAAAATTTACCGTACTGTCCGGTGAAATCTTCGTGGTGCAGGTGAAGCCAATCATAGGCGATGAGTTGGTCGTTGAGCACTTGTTCGTCATAAATGGTTTCGTAGGGAATTTCCGCATAGGTGAGTACCATGGTCACAGCATCGTCCCACGGCAGATTTCCCTCGGGTGAATAAACCGCGACTTTTGGGGCTTTTTCTAAAACCACAGACTCCATATTTTGTGAAGGACTGTTGATCAGTTCGAGCAAAGTCGTTGTATTGTCATCCGTTAGCACTTCAAAACTCACCCCTCGGAGTTGACATTCTTTGCGTACCCAATCCGAATCCGGCAACAGAAACGAACCGCCACGGTAGTTGAGCAACCAACTGACTTTGGTAGATTTTGTCAATGCCAAAAACGTGATTCCATAAGCTTTCAAGTGATTTTTTTGGGTGTCAGCATCCATCGGAATCAGTACGAAAGTGGCATGCGCCAAAAAACTCCCCATCCAGAAAAAGAGTGAAAACAATAAAATCTTATGTACACTTGAAGCTGTTCTCATCCGTTATCCATCAATTTTTTGGGATTTAAAAGTAGGTATAATCTATGAAATTAAGAGAAAGGTTTAGAAAATATTAACCTGAGCGTTTTTATGATGGTTTATCAAAAGTCCTTTTAAGCTTGTCAAATTCCTCAAAGATTAAACGTTCATAGAATCACGTCGAATCGAATCCTTTGCGTTCGGTCCATTCTAGGTCGCAGAAACCTGATTAGGAAGTTTTAACAGCCAAGTTTTTGACCATTCTTTTTAAAATAGCCCATTGTTTGAGCGCATCGCGTGCCTCTATCGCGGGATAACCCAACATCGTTTTTCCGGCAGGAACATCGGCTGTCACACCGGAACAAGCACCGATAATTGCACCATCACCAATGGTTGTATGGTCTTTAATGGAAGCACTTCCGCCTATAATTACACCGTTCCCCAAAGTAACCGAACCAGCCAAGCCGCTGTTCCCTGCCATGATGCAAAACTTACCGAGTTTGCTGTTGTGTCCGATTTGGACCAGGTTATCGATTTTACAGCCATCACCCAATACAGTTGAACTGAATTTTCCTCTATCAACGCATGAGTTGGCGCCAATCTCTACGTTGTTTCCGATGACTACGTTTCCGATTTGTGGAATTTTGACCAAACCTCGTTCGGGGTCGAGACGAAATCCAAAACCGTCAGCACCAATGGTCGCATTCGGGTGAAAAATACAATTGGCTCCCACATGACATCTTTCACGGATTACAGTTCCCGACCACAGAACCGTGTTGTCACCAATGCTGCATTCATCGAGTATGGTAACATTCGGATAGATGGTTACATTTTTACCAATTAAAACTTTGACACCAATATAACTTCCCGCACCGATTCTCGTGCCGCTGCCGATAATGGCGGTTACGTCAACTACAGCTGTCGGATGAATGTCTATTTCAAAAACAGGAGTGGGTGGTGCAAAAAGATTGAGAACTTGAGACATCGCTAAATCAGCATTCTTGACTTTTATAAAAGCGCGGTTTTCTCCGGGTTCTATCGAAATATCTTCATTCACAACAGCCACGCAGGCTTTGGAATTTTGCCAATATTTTTCGTATTTTTTGTTGCCGATGAATGAAATTTCCGTATCACCGGCAATTTCTAATTGTTCGGGTGTGGTAATATTTTGGGAGGTATTGCCAACAATAACGCCTTGTAAGACGTCGTTTATTTCTTGAAGGGAGTAAGTTTTCATAGTTAAATCGGATAAATGATAAAATCAACTTTTAAAGTTAATTTGTATCAAAATACCTGATTTAACTTTTGCAGGTAAAGGTAGCTTATTTATTTTAAGAACAATAGGTTGTCTTTTTAAATTGGATTCGAATTGTGAAAGATGCGCCCTCGATACTTTTTTTAATAAAAATGAAAACGATACTGACAGGTGAAGATGAATTTTTTAATTCCATTTTTTTTCAATGTTAAATTTATCTACAACCTTCTAAAGCATTTTAACCAATATGATTACCTTTGCCAAAAACAAATTAAAAAAGAAATAACCATGAGCGTAAAAACGATTCCTTACGTAAAAAATAAAGTAAAAAACATTGCTCTTGCAGAATGGGGCAGGAAAGAAATTGAATTGGCCGAAGCCGAAATGCCTGGATTGATGTCCTTGCGCGAAGAGTTTAAAAACGAGCAACCGCTCAAAGGTGCCCGCATCGCAGGTTGCCTTCACATGACTATTCAAACGGCTGTACTTATCGAAACTTTGCAAGCCTTGGGTGCGGAAGTTACTTGGAGTTCTTGCAATATTTTTTCTACACAAGACGAAGCTGCCGCTGCCATTGCCGCCGCCGGCGTTTCCGTGTATGCTTGGAAAGGCATGAACGAAGAAGAATTTGATTGGTGTATCGAGCAAACTTTGTTTTTCGGTGAAGATCGCAAACCACTCAACATGATTTTGGACGACGGTGGCGATTTGACAAATATGGTTTTGGACAGATATCCCGAACTTGTCAGCGGCATCAGAGGGTTGTCTGAAGAAACCACCACGGGCGTACATCGTTTGTATGAGCGGGTGAAAAACGGCACATTGCTCATGCCCGCAATCAATGTGAACGACTCGGTTACCAAATCGAAATTTGACAACAAATACGGATGTAGAGAAAGTGCGGTGGATGCCATTCGCAGAGCCACTGACATCATGCTGGCAGGAAAACGCGTAGTTGTTTGCGGCTATGGCGACGTAGGAAAAGGAACGGCTGCTTCTTTCAAAGGTGCCGGAAGTATCGTGACCGTAACTGAAATTGACCCGATTTGTGCTTTGCAAGCCGCCATGGATGGTTTTGAAGTGAAAAAATTGTCAACCGTTGTGGGAACGGCTGATATCATCATCACCACCACCGGAAACAAAGACATCGTAACGGCAGATGCTTTCAAAAAAATGAAAGACAAAACTATTGTTTGCAACATTGGACATTTTGACAATGAAATTGATGTGGCTTGGCTTAAGAAAAACTACGGTCAAACTCACGTAAACATCAAACCGCAAGTGGACAAATACACAATTGACGGAAAAGACATCATCTTGTTGGCCGAAGGAAGATTGGTCAATTTGGGCTGTGCTACGGGTCATCCGAGTTTTGTGATGAGCAACTCATTTACCAACCAGACTTTGGCACAAATCGAGCTTTGGAAGAATGCTGAAAAATATGACAATGACGTATATATGCTGCCCAAACACCTCGATGAGAAAGTGGCTATGTTGCACCTCAAGAGATTGGGTGTTGAGCTGGAAACCCTTTCAGCCGAACAAGCAGACTACATTGGCGTTCCGCAAAACGGACCTTTCAAACCGGAATATTACAGATACTAACATCCTGATTTAGATATGCGAATTAAGGGTTGAAATATAATTAAAAAAGGGAAAAATAGTTCTCGAAATGTTTGTTTAAAAGTCTGATAATCAGTATATTTATAGTGGATTTC
>PHDQ01000205.1 GCA_002841025.1 Bacteroidetes bacterium HGW-Bacteroidetes-13
TGTTCCGATCAAAGACTTATGGGTTTTTCCCTTGAACAGGCACTTCCGGGATCAGCTAACCGATTGATTGGCTTGATTAGGGGTTGGCCGAATATTTACCATCGGCCAAACACAAGTCATTGTATTGGTTGCAATGCTTGATGCCGATCGTCGGATGCAATCCGCCGCCGACGATGGCACGCGCGACCATCGCACGCATCACGGCATAGCCGTAATTGAGCAAGCCGTTGATGCCGCCGGCTTCGGTATCGCGCCGAAAATCGGAACCGAACAATAGACGCCAATATTGTTGCGCGGCTTGCGCCTCGATATTAGCGCTGTCGCCAGGTTTGACTTTGCCCAGCATTCGTTCCAACGGTTTTGTATTTTTGTCCAACTGCTGTAAGACGTGAATTTGATTGGCGATTTTTTCCGAGACGATGCGCTGCCATAACCGTTTTTTGACCGGTACAGTCAGCTTGATTTGTTGTTGCAACACTTTGCTGTGCAAGGTATGACCGTCGGTCAACGGCAATATCAATGCATAGGGCAAATGCCGCTCATCGCAGAATACGACGGCGACATTGTTGTGCTGGCATTGTATCAATGCGGCTTGCGTCAGCACGATCGCCGGATGCTGTAGTATCAATACGCCTAAGTCCTCGATCGGGATTTGCGCGATCGTTTGTCGGTTCTTGTCGATGCACAATTGGCTGTGTTGCGCATGCAAATAGGCCGGTTCGCTGATATCGACGATGCGTTTGATCATGACAAGATCTTTCCGATAGCGTTGATACGATGTTTTTTTAATCCGGACGTCATCAACGCTTCAATTGTTGAATACCTGTCCGCTAATGTTTCTTGATCATTATTGAGCGTTGCAGCCGTATGTAGCCTTAATTTGATTCGTTTTTGTTCTCGTTCAAACTTTTGGACTCGGTAAAATACCCGCTTGCGTTCATGCTCGACGCTTACAATCTCATTGATGTGCAGGGCCATCATAAATTCATACTGTTCACCGTGGCCGGTTTTGGCTATCGCTTGTTTCGGTTTGCCGATACCCCGAGCACGGTGACTGGCTTCCATCATCGTGACAAATTCCCCATAAAATTTGCCTGTCTCTTTGTCCCTGAGAATTTCGACATGGTGTAAGTTACCGTAAGACAACCATTTAAAGACCTGGCCTTGCTTATTCTTTGCACCGAATTTGGTTTTTTGCAATTTCGCTAATGTCGTCTTCGATTGCACTACGCGTACACGCTTGATCGGCGTCTTTCCATCCTTGTGATAAACGTTGACTCCGTTGGCAAAGGCTTCTTTAGGTTTTCCGTCGAAGCGTTGAAGATGGCGTGTGACTAATTGTTTTACTGTCGGGTCGATGATTTTATCGACCTGGGTAAAACCACCGTCTAAAACTTTTCGATTGACGTTACCGATACCTTCGATAAATCCTGCGCCGGTCGCTTCGTGCAGCTCGCCGCTCAATTTTCGGTGCGGCGCATGCGACACGATCATTTCCGTCAGTTTTTGCTGCAAGTCGTTCCGCAAGTTCGGCCAGGGCGGGTCGAGATGAATATCGCGCATCGTCAGTTGCGAACGCTGCCGCTCCAATTGCTTGGCGGTTTCGACCAGATTCCGGTAAAAGCTTCGGCCGATGCAGGCGATGACCAACGCATCGATCGCATGATGACGATGATCGCCGCGGTCTTTTTCATTGCCATCGCCGAGCAGATTATTCAGCCCCCATTGATGACGCATCCAGGCGGTTGTTTGACCTTTGCTGACCGAAATGTCGGCGCCAAGAGGCTTCAAGTAGTCCAATGCAACGCGGCTCATATAGCGCGTATCGTTGAGTTGATTATTGATGAAGTCGCGCTGTTGACTCTCCGTGCCGGTCATGAAAAAGCGCCTTTTTTTCGCTTGCAGCGATTTAGGCCAACGGTCGAGCGCCTGAACGATTTGATTCCATTGTTGTTCATTGCCGCTAAAAGCGTCGATCGGCGTACGCTGGCCTTTGTTACGGTTTTCTTTCGCGTAACAGACGACTTTATTCATATAAGAGTCGTCCAGCGATTCGCTGTAGGGCACGATATGATCGATTTCTATTTCGGGGCCGAATAGCGTTGACAGGCTGATCGTTTGTCCCGAATAGGCGCAACATTCTTTTTGGTCCCGCCAGAGCCGGTATTTGAGTTTGTCGTCGCGGCTGGGGTAACGGCTCAATTGCAGATGCGGATTGAGCCGGCGCATTTCGCCGAATTTTTCGGCGGCCTCGTCGTTCGCTTTGGTGTTGGCTTTTTGTTGCTTGATGTAGTCGGCATAACGTTGTGTGTTCATTTCCAGATCGCGGGCCATTTCCAGCCGTATTGCGTCGGGTTTGCCGTATTCGGCGATCAGCGCGTTGATCAAGCGCCTGAGTTCATGCAACCCTTTTCGCACGATCGGATTGGCGATATCGGGCGGCAGACCCAATTTGTCAATCACCGCTATTGTTTCGGGCTCGTAGTCGTAACCGGCGCTGATGCGGGCATCGGAAAAAATTTGTCCCCGCTCCAAAAAGGGCAGTAGTTTACTGATTGCTTTGCACGAAAGGTTGCCGTGACCGGGCTCGAATTCCAGCAAACAGAGGTTGACGGCGATGTCCGGACTGAATCGCCAGTGCGTCGTTAAACGCTTTTTCAGTGCCGATTTTTTCTGGAAAGTCAGCAGATCTTCGACCAGAGCCTGTTGGCGTTCGGCATCGAAATTATCCCAATCGGGCAAAATCTTGCGGATCTCGCAAGCCGTGATGTTGCCTTTGAGTTTTTTGTCCCCTCGCTCGAGATTGATTTCGACGGTTCGATCGAAACACAGGGTTTTTCTGATTTTGGGTAGGGTTATGTTGGCCTCGCGTTCGAACAATTCGACCAGTTTGTTGCGTTGCGCTTCGTTCAGCTTTAGCCATCGTTCGGTTTGGCTTTCTAAATATTCCAAATGATTGATGTCTTGCAGGTAGCGGAAGCATTGGTATTCGAGCCGGGCGATACGGATTCGATTATATTTCGGTTCCAGCGAGCATTTGCCGATGCGGTCGGCTTTGAGTTTCAAAGTCCGCTGATAAAAGATGATGCTTTCGATAGCTTCCTTGAAGGTTTCGGTCAATTGCGGATGATATTCTTGTTGCGTTTGCCAAATGAGCTCCAGTTCTTCTTGGTACATTTGCCGGTCAGTGCGTAAATGGCCGCCATCGTGGGCTCTGTTGCGCCGGCATCGGTGCCGGTCGAAGCCGGCGAGATATTCACCCAGAGTTCGGCATCCGGTCAAGGCGATTTCCCGTTTCAGTTCGGCGATGTCTTTTTTGAATGCTGATTCTTCCTTAGCGCGTTCGTTGCTTAAATCTTCGTCTTGTTCGAGCTCATCGAGCACAGCTTGCACGTCCGGATCATCTAGCATGTCGCCTAACAGCGTTTTGCGATTGCTCAAAAAGCCGCGTCGTTGCACCAGATGAAGTAACACACGGCCCAGTTCATGCGCTTCGAGTTTTTCATCGAGCGCTTTCGCACGTAGTAGGTAAGGGTCGCCCAAAACATTCAATATAATTTCTGGCTGAGGATGCGTTGACAGCTCTTGTGGTAACAAGCCTTGTTGAATTAACGTTTCCAGCATGCGCTCTTTGCGTTGGGCGCGGCGTTGCAAAACCCGCCGTGTCAATCTAGCCTCGCGGCGCTTGACGTTTTTCGGTGTCGGTGTTTTTTCTTCGACCGCTTTGATGAATATGCGGCAACCAAGGTCAATAATCTTATTCGGTTGGCCGTCTTGTTCTTCCAATAAGGCCCAGCCGATCGAATTCGAGCCTAAATCCAGACCCAATATTTTTTTGCCCATTATGTTTCCTCGTGTATACTTCTCTGCACAGTGTAACCGACTAAGGTCTATCGTTAACTTTTCATACCAATGGAATGTTTTCCGTAGGCAACGCTTTTAAGCGACCAGAGCCCTCGCAAGGTTTAAACCTAAGGGGGCTTTTTTATGCGCGGCGATCGACCAAGCGATTTATGTTGTAATTTTTTACTCGCCTTTAGTCGTTTACAAATTTCGTAAGTATCATCCATAAATAATCCGAGCGAATTCTTCGCAGGCGATGTCCACTCAGAATAGTAGAGTACGCTACGCGTACCTAGTGTAGTCACAAGGAAAGACATGTGGGCGCGTTAAACTAGGGGTTGAACTACTGTGGTACGCGTAGCGTACCCTACAGCCATTAAGTTTCGAAACTGGTTTAGTATTAACTTAAACTATTTAACGCGAAAATAGCCTTTGGGAAACCTCTCATTAAGCTCCGGCTTACCGGTTTCGAGAAGCTGGAGCTTCTCGAACTGCATTCCCAAGCAAAGAGCTTGGGAACGAGCGAAAAAAGGTTATTTTCCCACGGATTACAGTAAATAAATATGGGTTATGCTTAGCGCGTAAATATTTAGGCTCCCTTTTTTCAAAGGGGGGCAAAGTTCCATCTTGTTTTAGATGCAGGGCGTGTGAACAATT
>PHDQ01000206.1 GCA_002841025.1 Bacteroidetes bacterium HGW-Bacteroidetes-13
TACGAAAAATTAGTTTTTCGTAATGGTATAATTGTAATTTGAAGAGTCTTTCAAATCCAAAATAACCGTGTAATTACCAGCCTCCGGAATCGGAATGTTTGTATTGTCATTAAAATCCAAAATTCCGTCTGTGTCTTTATCTCCAAAATTGATTGCCCAAGCGTCATTTGCACGGAATTTCACTTCCCCGGCTATCAAATCAATGGTTATAGTCAACACGTGATTGGTTGTGTCATACGTCATGTTCACATCTGAATCCCAACCAGTTACCGGTATGGCACTTCCGATAAAACCCCAATCGGTAGGCTCGACAGACCAAGTCAATGCATTTAAATCAGCTTTTACTAAATACACGCCAGCTATAAAAGCACCCATGTCATCACCTTGAGCAGGTGGAGGAGCAAGTGCATTGGAAAAGCCTCCGGAACTGTCACCAAAAACTCCGTTATTCCAATCGGGTGCATCAGTAAATTTAAACCGTGCATCATCTACGCCAAGTAACACATATCCCTCGTATTTGTCGTTATTGTTGGCAGAAACGATTGTTGGAGCTAAGTCGGGAGACCAGTTATTACCCCAACCGCTGGCAGATTGATAATTCCCCGGCATATAAAGTTTCTGGAATGTAACTTCGGTCGTAAATGGCGTTGCCGTAAAGGTTACGGTTTCGGTAGGTGCAGTGGTAAATTCTGCTGAAATGGATGCAACCACGCGGGTGTCCAACGAGGCTGGTTCGCCGGGCGTTAAGCCCATTGCAAGTAGTTTGGAATTTAACTGTTGTCCGGTTACTTCCAAAAAAGTGTTGGTCGTTGTCCCAAGACTGATTGCCGTTGCAAAATTGTTGTTGGCAATATCCAATTCCACGGTATAATTTACTTGTAAAGGTGTTCCAAAATCGGCCGGAGTCCAAATAAAAGTTTGGGCAATATTTCCGGCAGTAAGATCGGTTAGTATGATATTGGTCGAAGCCGTGGGGCTCAACAATTGCGGTACAGCGGTGATGGCTGCTACCGGGTCGCGATCTTCGTCATCGCAGGCAGTGAAAAACCCGACTGCCATCAGCGAAAAGAGAAATAAGATTTTTTTCATAAGTGAATATTTAAAATTTAATTTAGATTGTAATCGTTTTTTTTCAAACCTAACAGGTTTTTGAAACCTGTTAGGTTTTTTATTTATAGAAACCTGCGATGTTCTGGCTTTATCAATACCCCGGGTTTTGTTTCAAGTTCGGATTGGCAACCAAATCAGTTGACGGGATTGGGTGCAATTTCCTGAACGGTTCAGACGGACGACCGGCTTGAATACGACCTTTGAATGGCCAAATAAGGCTGTTGAATTTGCCGAAACGAATCAAATCGGTGCGTCTGTGACCTTCCCAATACAATTCGCGACCGCGTTCGTCCAAAATAAAATCAAGGGTCAATTGACCGGAAGTGATGTTCCCGTTGTTGTTGCCATAAGCTCTTTGTCTGATTTGATTAACAAATCCCAAAGCGGTGTTTAAATCTCCTCCGGCACCACCACGAAGCACTGCTTCAGCATACATCAAGTACGCATCTGCCAAACGGAACATTGGGTAGTCTGCATCGCCGAAATTTCCTGCCGCATCAGATCCCGGCTGCCCGGTAGAGGTCAGGTTGGTAGATTTTTCAATCAAATAACCTTCCCGGAAGTTGAAAGCATCCGTGATCTCAAGTGTTTGTCCATCGGTAAAGAAATTTGCACGATCGTCTGTATTTCCTGATGTGTCAGAGAACAGCGCTACAAAAGGAGGTGTGGCGCGCAAACCGCCCCAGCCACCATTGATGCCAAAATTGACAGGAAGTTGATTGCCACCCACCGGTGCGTGAATTAGGAAAGTCATTCCGCCAAAACCCTGTGTACTCAAACCGTCAAATGGAACGGTATAAATCACTTCGTTTTGTGCGCCATTGCTGTCATTGTCTGCCATAAACAATTCGTCATAATTAGCGTGTAGCGAATAGCCGGCGCTGACGACTTTGTTCAGTTCGGTCAATGCTTCGGTGTAACGAGCCTGCCCGGTGTAAACTTCAGAGTTGAGATACAACTTTGCCAACAACATCCATACGGCACCTCGGTCAGCACGACCGTATTCGTTTTGGCGCGGTGCTGCCATCTCGCCTTCGATGGCTTTTAACTCCCCGACGATGTAATCGTAAATTTGGGTTCGGGTACCTTGTTGTGGAAGAAAAGCACCTACACCATCTTCATCGGTTACAAAAGGCACATTACCATATAAATCGATGGCATGCCAGTAACTCAAAGCGCGTAAAAATCTTACTTCTGCCAAAAGTTTTTGAACTTCTGCCTGATCCTGACCCGAAAACCCGCCTAATTTGGCATTGGCTTGAGAGATAAACTGATTAGAAATAACGATTTGGAAGAAAAAACGGTCGTACATGGCACGGACAAACTCGTTTGCCGGTGTCCAGACATGGTCGTTCAAATCGTGGATGGTTCCGTCATTCCACGCGATAATAGCTTCATCCGTAGTCAATTCTTGGTGCATCCAAAACTGTCTGAGGTAGTTGGAGAATCCTTCGTCAATTCCGGAAATATCAGGATTACCCGCCGGGCCTTGTTGACCACTCACAGCAAAACCTGCATAAACTCTGGCGGCAAATTGCCTGAAACCTTGCGCGTCTGTCAACACAGATTCTGAAGTTTCTTCGGTAAGGGGATTCAAATCCACTTCACCGTCGCATGCGCTAAAGCCGATGACAACGATGAATGCTGTCATTGCTTTAAAAATTAATTTTTTTAGATGATTTCTCATTTTGTATCTTTTAAATAGTTGAATTTTTTAGAAGTTTAAGTCAATTCCAAACAGGAAGGTTCTCGCTCTCGGATAGAAATTATTGTCAATTCCGCCGGCCACTTCCGGGTCAAGCCCGTTGTAATCAGTAATGACAAAGACGTTAGACACGGTTGAATAAACTCTCAAATCTGCCAAACCGCCGGCAATCTTGCCCACGTTGTATCCCAAATTGATGTTATCCAACTTCACGAAGGAAGCTTCTTCCAAGAAAAAGTCTGAGAACAGCTGTTGGAGTTGGAATCCAGATTCCAAGAACGAATCGGAAACGTTTACCAACTGGTTGTCATTCACAAAAATTTCTCGTCGGTTTCCGGTTGAGGAAGCCACGTTGTTATACACATAATTTCCGAAACTGCCTCTAAGGGTAAAACTCATGTCCCATTTTTTGTAGGTAAAATCTGAAGAGAAACCTATGGTAAAATCGGCATTGGGGCTTTTGTGACGTGTTTTGTCGTCATCGGTAATTCTGCCATCGCCGTTCACGTCTTCAAACACGCCTTCTATTGGTCTTCCGGAAGCGTCATATACTTGATTGAACAAAAAGAAAGCATTTTGCCCGAATCCTACAGTGTTGATTTGCACAGTATTACCCACTCCGCCTGAAATACCACCTACCCTATTCCCCTGAAAACTCGGGTTGTCAACCAAGGTCAATTTGTTGATTTGATCGTCAAAGAATGAAATGTTGAAGTTTGCATTCCACGTGAAGTTATCGGTCTTAAAAGGTGTTGCATTTAAAGTTATTTCAACCCCGTCGTTTTCGATTTTACCGACGTTGGTGATGAGTGCGTTAGACAAGTTGGTACCGGCAGGAACGCTGATGAAGTTCAACACATTGTTGACATCTCGGTGATAAACATCGATGGCACCGCTGATTCGGTTGTCAAACAAGCCGAAATCTAAACCGACATTGTAGGTAAAGGAAGTCTCCCATTTTAAGTTCGGGTCAAATTCTTCCGGACGAACTGTTGTGACAAACTCATTTCCGAATTGGAAACGGACACGATCGTCACCTCTTGTAAATCTTGGCAGGAATCCGAAATCTTGTCCAATCTCTTGTTGTCCTGTTTCAGCATAACCGGCTCTCAATTTCAAATTGGAAACTACTTTTGATTCTTTCAAGAAAGATTCATTCGAAATATTCCATGCCACACTGATACCGCCAAATAGTTGGGTACGGTCTTTCGGGTTTAAGCGAGAAGATTCGTCACTTCTGAGGTTACCAGTTACCAAGTAACGGTCGTCATAAGACAAATTGACCCTTCCAAAGTAGGATTGCAATGAATTTTGTGTTCTGAAAGGAATGGGTTCTTCAATAACGCCGGTCCCGGTTACGTTTCTTGAACTTCCGGAGCGGAAAAATCTTTGTAAAGAGTAACCGCCTGTCGCATCCACTTTTAGTTTGAGTGATGGTATTTCTTTTACATAGTTCAAATACCAATCAGACAAACGGCTTCGGTTGATGTTTTTGGAGGTGTTAATGTTACCGTCTTGCGTAGTAGCTGCGGATTCCGGATCCACAGAATTGGTTCCATCGAATTCGGTGTAGTCATAACCCACGTTACCAACAGCTTTCAATCCGGGTACCCAAGGAATGTCATAATCTACTTTGATGTTTCCGGTTGACCGTTGCGTATTGCCCGC
>PHDQ01000009.1 GCA_002841025.1 Bacteroidetes bacterium HGW-Bacteroidetes-13
ACCGTATCAAATCGATTGTCGATACATTCAAATCCCGACAATCCAAAATTATATCATTATGAAAAATTTAATTTTAACTTCCGTCTTGCTTTTGGGTTTTGCTTTTCAAAACACCTATTCAGCAAACACTTCGCATCGTTATTCCGATTACATTGAATTTGCGGAAAGCAATGTTTCTTTTTATGTCTATCGCAACGGTACCTTCGATTTTAAAATTCACAATTACGAAAATTCATACGGCGACAAGCTTTATGCTTCCATATCTACGCCAAATTTCAGTTTTAGTTATCGACAATCCCGTCCGACAGCGCAAAGAGAATATGTTCGTTATGACCGTTATGGTAACATCACCCAAATTGGCGATGTTTACATTGACTATGACAACTACGGAAGGTTGCGAGCCATTGGAAATGTAGAAATCTATTTTCACGGCGATTACGTATCTTCTATCGGACATCCGAGAGCCAATTACGCTTACTACCAACGATATTACAGACCGCATGTTTATGTTGCGCCGCGTGTTGTAGTTTATAATGCGCATTACGCCAAACCTTATTATGGAAACCACCACAACAAAAGCTATAACCACAAAAGTTATGGCAACAAAGGACATTATGAATCAAAAGGAGGAAATCATGGCGACCGAAATGACAAACATGGTGACAACAAAAATGACAGAAACGACCGTGGTAGAGGCTACGCCAACAACAAAGGACACAGAAATTAAACACCACTAATCACTTCTCAATTATTTTTAGCTGAAAAGCCCGCTCGAAAGAGTGGGTTTTTTTTGTTTTAATATTTGCTGCCGTCTGTTTCGAGAATTCCTTCCATCAAAGAAATACCGGATGAAGTTCCTAATCTGGAAACGCCCAACGATAAATATTTCAGTGCAGACTCTTTGTCTTTGATACCACCTGAAGCTTTAATTTTTGCTTGATTACCCACCGTTTTTTTGATGAGAATCACATCTTCAAAAGTAGCACCGCCGGTTCCGTATCCAGTGGAAGTTTTTACGTAATCAGCAGCTGCTTTGACGCATATTTCGGCTGCTTGAACAATTTCATCCTTAGTCAAAAAGCAGGTTTCGATGATGACTTTCAAAACCTTTTGCTTGATAGCTTCTTTCAGCAGTTTGATTTCTTTCAACACGTCTTCTGTCCTGCCTTCTTTGAGCCAACCCACGTTGATGACCATATCGATTTCATCTGCTCCGTCTTCGATGGCATTTCGCGCTTCAAAAATTTTGACAACTGTCGAGGATGCTCCCAATGGAAAACCCACTACAGCAGCAATTTTTACTTTGTCGGAATTTAGAAATCTTTTGCAATCCGAAACACGGCTTCCATTTACGCAAACTGCATAAAAATTGTATTTTTCGGCTTCATCACACAAAATCCGGATATCTTCTGAAGTGGCCGTTGGTTTGAGCAGCGTGTGGTCTATGTAATCGTTGAGTTTCATTTCACTAAAATTTAGGCTAAATTAGTCAAAGTATGTGTTTAGAAAAAATTTGATTTTCAATTGATTTCAAAAATAAACAGTTGGAATATTAAACTAATCGTTATTTTTAGTGTCTTAAAATAAATAGGAATCGTGCAAGAATCGTCGTTGGTCATACAATTACAGGGCAAGGAAACACAAAACAGTGCTTTCGAGGTTTTGCTGGAATTGTATCAACAAAGACTCTATTGGCACATCAGGAAGATTGTGATTGATCACGACGATGCCGACGATGTGTTGCAAAACACTTTCATCAAGGTTTTCAGGTATATTGATAATTTTAAGGGTGATTGCAAATTGTACACTTGGCTCTATCGCATCGCCACCAATGAGGCACTGAGTTTTCTCAAAAGCAAAGCCAAACAAAACAAAGTTTCGTTGGAAGGTCTGCAACAAGATGCCATCGAACAATTGGTTTCCGACCCTTATTTTGAAGGCGATGAGATTCAAATCAAACTGCAAAAAGCCATTGCCACTTTGCCCCACAAGCAACAGTTGGTATTTAACATGCGATATTTTGATGAAATAAAATACGCCGAAATGTCCGAGATTTTAGAAACCTCTGAAGGCGCATTGAAGGCTTCCTATCATCATGCCGTGAAAAAAATTGAAGCTTTTTTAAAAACCGATTAAACGATTGTCTTAAAAAAAAGTCAAACTTTTGAAATGAAACCGATTAAGAATAATATTGACTCCATCAAAACCAGCGGATTTGTTGTCCCTAAAGGATATTTTGAGCAATTTTCTCAAAAAATGAAAGACAAAACCACCGGCGACAACCCACTTTCCCAAAAGTATGAAACCGGATTTGGCATTCCTGACGGCTATTTTGAAAAGTCGAAAGCGCAAATTTTGGCAACGGTACTACCCAAAAAACAAAGTAAACTTAGGTTTTTATTTGTTGAATATGGTCGGTATGCGGCTGTGGCTGCTGTTCTGATTTTTGTTTTTTACCTGACCCAATCACAACCTGTGCAGACGACTCAAGACACAACAGCTTTGCAATGGGCGGATGTTCAAACCTATCTCGACAATACCCTGAGTACACATGAAATGGATGTCAACTCCTTATTTACTGACGAAATGGACTTGTCCGCTTTTTCTGAAGTTACGTTATCGGATGAAGTCTTGGAAGACTATTTGGCAGAACATCTCACCAATTCACTTTTTACAGAAGAATAAAAAAACAACATGAAAAAACTCGTATTTACCTTATTGATTGTTTTGATATGTATGCCCGGATTCTCTCAGCGAAAAGAATATCACGAGAAAATCATGGCACTCAAGACAGCCTTTTTTACCCAAGAATTGAGCTTGACCCCGGAAGAAGCACAAAAGTTTTGGCCCATTTACAACGCCTTCGAAAATGATTTCCTGCGCGAGAAAAGACACCAATTGCGCGCCATTCGCGGAAAATTGAAAGACAATTTTGCATCCATCAGCGAAGCAGAAGCGTCTAAATATATAGACGACATCTATCAAATCGAAGAAAGCATACTGACAGAAAGGAAAAAGATGATGAATGACCTCAGTAAAGTAATCTCACCCAAGAAAGTCTTGTTGCTTACCAAACTGGAAGAAGACTTCAACCGAAAGTTGTTGGACGATTACAGAAAACAAAAGCCACATGATTGAATGTAGATAATTCACCAAAGATTAATGATTCGTTAAAAAGCCTGTTTTGCAGGCTTTTTTATTTTATGGTCGATGCGTTTCTTAGTATCTTTGTATTCAAATGATTTAAAATAAACATGAACAAAAAAGTTATACTCATGATACTCGATGGATGGGGAATTTCTCCCGACCCAAAAGTTTCAGCAGTTGATCATGCCCACACGCCATTTATCGATAGTTTGTATCAAAAATATCCGCACGCCATGCTCCGCACCGACGGGCTCAATGTAGGTTTGCCGGAAGGACAAATGGGAAACAGCGAAGTAGGACACATGAATCTCGGTGCCGGAAGGATTGTCTATCAGGATTTGGCCAAAATCAATCTGGCTGTTCAAAATCACACTTTGGCGAGCGAACCCGTCTTGGTCGAAGCGTTTAATCATGCCAAAAAACACAACAAAAGCGTGCATTTTCTCGGATTGGTTTCCGATGGCGGTGTACATTCCCATATCACCCATTTAAAAGGATTGATAGACGCAACCCAAGTTGCAGGTTTGGATAAAGTTTTTGTCCACGCTTTCACAGACGGTCGCGATGTTGATCCGAAATCAGGTTTGGGTTTCTTGACAGATTTACAAAATCATCTCTCAAAAACCACCGCCAAATTGGCTAGCGTGATTGGTCGTTACTACGCAATGGATAGGGACAAACGTTGGGAACGTGTCAAATTGGCTTATGATTTGCTCGTCCGTGGAAAGGGAAATTTTTCCGATGATTTTCGAGAAACTTTCCAAAAAAACTATGCAGATGATGTAACCGATGAGTTTATCAAACCGACCGTTATTACTGAAAATGGGGAACCAGTCGCGACCATCCAACCCGATGATGTTGTTATCTTTTTCAATTTCCGAACCGATCGCGGACGGGAGTTAACCGAAGTACTTTCACAAAAAGATTTCCCGGAGTTTGATATGAAAAAACTACCGTTGTACTACGTCACACTAACCAATTACGATGATACTTTTCAAAACATCCACGTGGTGTATGACAAAGACAACATCACTGAAACGCTGGGAGAAGTACTCGAAAAACACGGTAAAAAGCAGATTCGTATTGCAGAAACCGAGAAATACCCACACGTGACTTTCTTCTTTTCAGGTGGACGAGAGACTCCATTCGAGGGAGAAACCCGTATTTTGAAAAATTCACCCAAAGTAGCCACTTATGACTTGAAACCGGAGATGAGTGCTTACGAACTCAAAGATGCCTTGGTAAGCGAACTCAAAAAAGGCGAAGTAGATTTTGTGTGTCTCAATTTTGCCAACGGCGACATGGTCGGGCATACCGGTGTGATGGAAGCTGCCATCAAGGCTTGTGAAGCCGTAGAAGTCTGTGTGAAAGAAGTAGTTACCACGGCACTTGACAACGGATATACCACGCTGCTCATAGCCGATCACGGCAATTGCGAAACCATGATCAATCCGGATGGAACACCCAACACGGCTCATACCACCAACCCGGTACCCCTGATTTTGATAGACAAAGATTTGAAAAAGATCGAAAACGGCGTTTTGGGCGATATGGCTCCTACCATTTTAAAATTGATGGGAATTGAACAACCTGCGGTGATGACACAGCACGCGTTGGTTTAGTCATTTTAAAGATTTATAAAAAAGTAAAGATGAAAAACACATTATTTTTATTGCTGATTTTATCAAGTTTTTACGCCTGTAAAAATGACAAGAAGAACGAACCAACGCCAGATGATTCTCAACAAGAAATAATAACGAATGAAAAAACAGACTCCGTTAAAACACCTATTTTGTTGGGAATATATCCCGTAGATGCCCTCAAAAAAGAGCCTTATGCGGAATGGTATATCACTGCTTATGATGCCTACAAACCCAATCAAAAATTAATTGAAGACCTCAAAAGCCATTTAAAAAATGATGTTACCATCAAATTGTATATGGGAACTTGGTGTGAGGACAGCTGGCGAGAAGTTCCTGCATTTATCAAGATTTTAGACCAATCGGGATTTGACAAATCCAAACTGACTACCATCATGCTTGATGAGAACAAAACTTCACCTGCCGGTTTGGTTAAAGGAATGAACATAACCAATTTACCCACGATTATTTTTTATAAAAACAACCAAGAAATCAATCGCATCGTTGAGATTCCAATAGAAACTTTAGAAAAAGATATGTTTGTTATTTTATGTGGACAGTTCTACCGTCATGCCTATGATTTTTAATTTACAACCTCAATTTGTCAACTTCCATGAAAGCATTTTCTATCACTATTGCCGCCACAATTCTTTTCATTATGATTTCATCGTTCACGTCTAAACCGCCCAAAAAAATTGTTTTCTTTGGTGATTCTATCACGGAAATGGGAGTCCAAGAAGGCGGATATATTGATTTAATTCGACAAAAATTAATCGAGAATAACCAAGCCGACTCCTACGAATTGATTGGCGCGGGTATAGGCGGAAACAAAGTGTATGATTTGTATTTTCGTTTGGAAAAAGATGTGCTTGATGTTCATCCCGATGTTGTTTTTATTTTTGTTGGTGTCAACGATGTGTGGCACAAAGACGACTACGGAACCGGGACAGACCCCGATCGTTTTGATCGATTTTATACCGCTATTATTGAAAAAATAAAAGCGAAAGGGGCAGAGGTTATTTGCGTAACACCTGCGGTTATCGGAGAAAAAACAGACTTTTCAAACCCGCAAGATGGCGACCTAAACGAATATGCCAAAATGATTAGAAAAATTGCCGAAAAAACCGACAGCAAATTGGTCGATCTTCGACAGGTTTTTTTGGAATACAATTTGGCAAAGAATTCTGAAAATGCAGATCGAGGAATACTCACGGTAGATCGTGTTCATTTGAATCAAGCAGGTAATGAGTTGGTTGCCAATTTGTTTTTGTCTCAAATAATCAATTAAAAACCATTTTTTTTCATAATGCTGACAAATTTTAACAAGAGTTTGTTAAATTATTTATGTCAATTTGCTAAGTTGATAGTATTACTATTATATTTGCAATCAATAATAGCATATATGCAACAATTACTTTCAGCCGTTAAAATAAATGTCAGCGAGGGTCTCTATTTAAAAGACCCTGACACCTCTGATTTGGGCAGACAAATCCTGACAAAGAGCGTCGTTCTGATTGACGAATTGGGTTTTGAAATGTTTACTTTCAAAAAATTAGGGCAAGAAATTGGGTCAAATGAAAGTTCGATATACCGCTATTTTGAAAACAAACACAAATTGCTTTTATACCTTACTGCTTACTATTGGACAGTTTTGGAATATCGATTGGTTTTTGCAACACACAACATTGAAAATTCGATTAAAAAACTAGAAAAAGCCATCGAAATATTGACCGAATTACCAGTGAATTTCACTTACAATTCAACGATTGATCAGGTTTTGCTGAGAAATATTGTGATTTCCGAATTCAGCAAATCTTATCACAACAAATCCGTAGATTCTGAAAACAACGAAGGATATTACGCTGCCTACAAGAAATTGATTTTGAGAGTCGTTGAGTTGGTTATCGAAGTTGACAAAAGTTATATGTTTCCTAAATGTTTGGTTTCCGACATGTTGGCTGGGGCGTTGCATCAACATTTTTTATCTGGTCATTTTAAATCTCTTACGGAGTGCGGCACTTCCCTTACTCCGACTGACTTTTATAAAAATCTATTCTCTAAACAATTAAATATTGATTTTAATGATAAATAATACTTGGACCCCTTGGAAGCGGTTGTTCAAACTCCTGAATTTTGAAAGAAAACTTGTCAATTCGATATTAATGTATGCCGTTTTTGCGGGTATCGTTAGTTTATCATTGCCTTTGGGCATTCAAGCCATTATCAACTTGATTCAAGGCGGACAAATCACAACTTCTTGGTACATTCTGGTTTTATTGGTGATTATGGGTGTAGCTTTTGGCGGTTTATTGCAATATATGCAAATGCGTATATCTGAAGACTTGCAACAGCGCATTTTCACCAATTCTTCGTTTGATTTTGCTTACAGAATGCCAAAAATAACCATGAATGCATTTTACGGTTATTATCCGCCGGAATTGGCTAATCGATTCTTTGACACATTGATTGTGCAAAAAGGTGTTTCTAAAGTGATATTAGATTTTTCGGCTGCAACACTTCAAATATTTTTCGGACTTATCTTGTTATCGGTCTATCATCCATTCTTTATCATTTTCGGACTTTTGTTAACACTTTTTGTATTGCTTATCTTTAAATACGCTGCTCCGGAAGGTTTAAAAACAAGTTTAGCAGAATCTAAATACAAATATCGTGTGGCACATTGGCTTCAGGAAGTTGCCCGAAGTCTATACAGTTTTAAAGTTTCCGGAAAGACAAGCTTGTCCATGCAAAAAAACGACAGTTTAGTAAGCAAGTATATTGATGCACGGGAAAATCACTTTAGAATATTGAAAATTCAGTTTATTCAATTGATTGGATTTAAAGTTTTGCTAACCGCTGGTTTATTGATCATCGGGGGAATGCTGGTGCTCAATCAGCAAATGAATATTGGGCAATTTGTAGCCGCAGAAATTATCATTTTATTGGTGATCAATTCCGTTGAAAAATTGATTTTTGGTCTTGAAAATTTGTATGATGTACTGACTTCCATCGAAAAAATTGGACAATTTTCGGACATGGAATTAGAAAATCAAGATAAAGGAAAAGAATTCAGTAAATCTGATGATTTTACTTTTGAATTAAAAGATGTTGGGTTGAAATATGTGGATTCTGAGAAGTTTGGCATTCAGGAAATCAATCTTTGCATAAAACCTCGTCAATCCATTTGCATTGTGGGTTCAAACGGATCGGGAAAGACCACTCTACTCAAGGTTTTGGCGGGAATTATCGATCACACCGAAGGTCAGTTTTTTGTTAATGATACGTCAATCAAAACCATCAATATCAACCATTATCGGTCATTTTTGGGAATATCTATATCCGGAATTCTACCGTTTGAAGGAACTATTTGGGAAAATATTGCATTTAACAATCCTGATTTGACCGAAAAAGACATACTGTGGGCTGCCGAAAAAGTAGGATTAGAAACTTTTATTAAAAACAGTCCCAAAGGATTGAATACCGTGATTTATCCGGAAGGAAAACATCTATCCTATACAATTTCAAAAAAGATAGTCTTAGCCAGAGCGATTGTTCACAAGCCCAAATTGCTCATACTGAAAGACCCTTTGGATCAATTTGACGAAATCGAATCAGAAAAAATTCTCAATTTCTTGTTTGATAAAAACAATCCTTGGGCAATTTGTGTCGTCAGCAGAAACACAAAATGGATAGAAAGAAGTGAAAAAGTGCTGGAAATGAAAGATGGCAAACTAAATTATTCTAAAAATGCTTAATATTTCTGAAAACAACATTCAAGAGCAGATTGACCTGACCCAATACAAGTCAATCCAACAAGTGGGCAGAAAGATATATTACAAAAAATTCAATCGCATCATGAAGTACGCCTTCGCTTTTGTGATTCTCTTTTTGTTTTTACCCTGGACGCAAACCATTCACAGCAGCGGATTCGTCACAACACTCCGACCCGAACAAAGACCACAAACCATCCAATCTGCAATCGCCGGAAAAATCGAAAAATGGTTTGTCCGCGAAGGTGATTTTGTTCAAAAAGGCGATACCATACTGTTTATTTCGGAAGTTAAAGACGATTATTTTGACCCCAATTTGTTAGAAAGGACAGAATCTCAATTGAAGGCCAAAACCTTATCCGTCGAATCGTATGAAGAAAAAGTAAAAGCACTTGATAAACAAATAGTTGCATTGTCAAGAGAACGAATATTAAAACTTGAACAAACAAGAAATAAGCTTTTGCAAGCCAAACTGAAAGTGAAAACTGACAGCATCGATTTTGAAGCTTCAAAAACCATGTTGAGCATAGCCAATAAGCAATACGAACGCACGCTTTCGCTTCAAAAAGACGGGCTAAAATCTACGGCAGATTTGGAAGAAAAAAGATTAAAACAACAAGAAACCCAGGCGAAAATAGTCTCGCAAGAAAACAAATTGTTGTCCTCAAAAAATGAATTGATCAATGCTGAAATAGAATTGTCGAGTATCGAAGCAGCTTACATTGATAAAATATCAAAAGCGATGAGTGAGAAATATTCAGCATTGTCTTCACAGTATGATACCGAAGCACAAGTCAATAAACTTCAAAATCAATTCACCAACTACGAAATAAGATCGGGCATGCGATACATCGCCGCTCCTCAAAGTGGATACATCAACAAAGCATTGCAATCCGGTATTGGAGAAACCTTTAAAGAAGGAGCGCAGATTGTGAGCATCATGCCATCGGATATTGAATTTGGTGTGGAAACCTATGTGTCGCCCATCGATTTACCTTTGTTGCACGTAGGCGAAGAAGTAAGAATATTTTTTGATGGATGGCCGGCAATCGTATTCAGGGGTTGGCCAAACGTATCATATGGAACCTATGGTGGAAAAATTGTAGCCATCGAAACATACATAAGTTCAAACGGTAAATACAGAATTCTGATAGCACCCGATAACACAGACAATCCATGGCCCAAAGCCATACGTGCAGGTTCAGGGGCTCAGACCATGGCAATGCTCAATGACGTTCCTATATTCTACGAAATTTGGAGAAAAATTAATGCATTCCCACCCGATTTCTACCAACCCGCATCCAATGAAAAAAATAAAAAATAAAAATTCCGGCTTGATGAAAATGGTAAAATTCGATTTCACTCCTTCTTTTACATGCTTACTCGCAATGCTTTTTTGGAGTTCACTTTCGAATGCGCAAACAAATAAAATTGATGAAGTACTGAGTTTTCAAGAATATTTGGGCTTTGTCAAAAAACATCATCCGATTGTGCGACAAGCAGAATTGCAACTGTCCGCCGGAGAGGCAAATTTGCTGAAAGCGCGCGGAGGATTTGACCCGAAAATTGAAATTGACTACGACCAAAAACGATTTAAAAACCAAGAATATTATGAGTTGCTCAATACGACATTTAAAATTCCAACTTGGTATGGAGTCGAATTAAAAGCGGGTTTTGAACAAAACGATGGTGTTTTTTTAAATCCGGAAAACAATGTCCCCGAAATCGGTCTCTACAGCGCCGGAATTTCAATGGCATTGGGACAAGGTCTTTTTATCAATCAACGGATGGCTTCGCTGCAACAAGCTAAAATTTTTAAGACAATCAGTCTTTCCGAGCGAAATCTGATGGTAAACCAAATCATTTATGAAGCATCTTTAGCCTATTTCAACTGGTATCAATCATTTCAAGAACTCACGGTTTTTCAAAATTTTTTGAGCAATGCGCAACTTCGTTTTGAGGGGATTAAAAAGCAGGCATTAGCTGGTGATATTGCAGCCATCGACACCTTAGAGGCAAATATTTTGCTACAAAACCGAAAGCTAAATTTTGAACAGGCTAACCTACAATTCATCAAAAACGCTCTTTCTTTATCCAATTTTCTTTGGATTGAAAATTCCATTCCTTTGGAAATCCAATCCGACGTCATCCCCGATGATTCTTTACCCGAATCGATAGACCAAATTTTGAATACCTCCTCAAATCTTCCCATTGATTTTTCAATCGAAAATCACCCGAAATTACTCGGTTTAAATGCGAAAATTGAATCACTCAAAGTAGATCAACGTTTAAAAGCAGATAAACTTAAACCGGAAATCGCTTTTAACTATCAGTTTTTAGCCACAAAAGCCAATCGCTTTGACAGTTACTTTGAAGGTGACTACAAAGCAGGGCTTTCTTTTAGACTTCCGATTTTATTGAGAAAAGAGCGAGGTGATTTGAAACTTTCAAAAATAAAAGTTGAAGAGTCAACCTATGCGTACAATTATCAAACGCTCACATTGAAAAACAAGATTGAAGCAACTTTGAAAACAATCAACTCATTCGAGTCTCAACTCAAAATGATGAATGCAATCGTTGGAGACTATCAAAAATTGCTCACAGCCGAAGAACGTAAATTTGCAATGGGAGAAAGTTCAGTTTTTCTTTTAAACAACAGAGAAAAAAGTCTAATAGACAGTCAACTCAAACAAATAGAAACCTACAATAAATTTTTCACCCTAAAAGCAGAACTTTTCAACGTGCTTGGAAGCGATTTATCAATTATCTCGATTGACTAAGTGCTTCAAAATATGATTTTTCCAAATATTCTTGATGGTTGGGATGTGTAATTCTCACCAACTCTTTCATCCTGCCTTTAAGGGTTTTACCGTACAAATAAGCGATTCCGTATTCCGTAATCACATAGTGAATATGCGCACGTGTTGTGACCACGCCGCCACCTTGTTTGAGGAAAGGAACAATTCTGCTCGCACCATTTTTGGTAATAGATGGCAAAGCGATGATGGCTTTTCCACCCTGACTCAAGGAAGCACCTCTGATAAAATCCATTTGTCCGCCCACACCGGAATACATAGAACATCCGATGGAGTCTGCACAAACCTGACCGGTCACATCCACCTCGATGGCGGAATTGATGGCGACCATCTTCGGGTTTTTCTTGATGCGTGCTGCGTCATTGACAAAGTTTGATGCGCGCATTTCTACAAACGGATTGTCATCGACAAAATCGTAGAGCTTTTTTGAACCTACCAAAAAAGTAGCCATGGCACGACCCGGGTTGACACCTTTGTATTTTCCGGTGATGACACCTTTCTCAACCAACTCAATAACACCGTCAGAAAACATTTCGGTATGTAAGCCAAGGTCTTTGTGATTTGTCAACTTGGTCAAAGCCGCGTTGGGAATAGAGCCAATGCCCATTTGCAAAGTGCTGCGGTCGTCTATAAGTTCGGCTACATAACCCCCAATTTTGTCTTCCTGTTCTGTTATAGGCGGATTGTTGTGCTCGTAAATCGGGTAGTCAACCTCTACCATGGTATGTATTTTAGAAACGTGAATGATGCCGTCTCCATGGGTGCGCGGCATTTGCGGGTTGATTTGTGCCACGACGTGTTTGGCTTTGTTGATGGCTGACAATGTAGCTTCAACAGAAACACCCAACGAGCAATAACCGTGTTTGTCTGGAGGCGACACGTGTATGAGTGCCACATCAAGTTGTAAAATATTGCGATCAAACAACAAAGGTAATTCGCTCAAAAAAACAGGTGTGTACGAGCCATTACCCGCTTTGAGTGTGTGGCGGACATTTTTTCCGATAAAAAAAGAATTGACATGAAAACTTTCTCTGAGTTCGGGATTGGCATAAGCGGCTTCACCTTCGGTGTGCAAGTGGCAAACCTCCACATTGCGAAGTTCGGAAGCCCTTCTTGCCAATGCATTGGTGAGAACGGTGGGTGCTGCCGCTGCGGCTTGCACATAAACACGATCGTTAGATTTTACAATCTTCAAAGCCTCATCGGCGGTAGTATATAAACTCATTTTTTGGTTAATTTTAGACAAAAGTAACAGTAACTTTTTTTAAAAAACATGATTTTTTTCAAGTTACAAAAAAAAATAATTTTGTAGCAGCCTGTCATGCTGAATTCTGTTAGGTTTGATATAAAGAATTGGCTCAACCGATGTGCATTTAGAAGGAAATTTATCTGTGGATTGTTCGAGACGAGTTTAATTCACTTTAAAATGAGTGAAATAAATATCGCGTAATCATTTTTTCAAAAAAGCAGCTGTCCGTTTATGACACAAAAACCATGTTTTATAAACTTTTCCATTTATGTAAAATCCAATTTATGCGATAGGTATGTTACCGCATCTTTATTTGTAACTATTCAGTATAATGAAAAATCGATACAAATTTCGTCTGTTCGAGTGTTTTATTGAAAAATGCGATAGCTTTTTTTAATAAAACGTATCGAGAACGCTACAATAACAAGCTTCTCGATACCTGCTTGTGGCAGACAGGCAATTTTTATTAGTAAAGCTGTCGCATTACTATTAAAAACCACGCGAAGTGACGGTTAAATCGGAATTCATTTGAATAGCTGAATAGTTATCTTTATTTAAAGGTGTTTGCTTACGCAATTTTGTTTTTAATGGCAATTTTATTACAGAAAAATCGAACCAAAATTCATTCACAGATTGTTGAAAATAATTGCACAACGGTTAATCTTAAATAGTTGAAAGATATTTAATGACAAAATACAATTCTTTAACATTTTATTACACAATTATTTTTACATTTACTATGTTAAAAAAGTGCCATTAAAACAATTTATCCATAACAAAAACCCACAATTTTCAGGATGGAATTTTTCAATCACTTAGAACCCTTGCTCAAGACATTTTGGTTCATCGCAGTCCCTGCAAGTATAATTTTTGCACTTCAAACAATACTTACCTTCTTCGGAGCAGATGCTTCAGATGGTGTGGATGCAGATTTTGATAGTGATTTATCAGGTACAGATGCGCCATTTCAACTATTTTCATTCCGTAATTTAATCAATTTTCTTTTGGGTTTCAGTTGGACCGGAATTTCATTTTATGAAATTATCTCCAACAAAACCATGCTTATTTTGATTTCCTTATTGGTGGGTGTTTTATTTGTTGTCGTATTTTTTATCATCATCCAGCAAATACAAAAGTTGGCCGAAAACAACAGTTTTAATATCTTAAACACATTGAATAAAACCGCAGAAGTGTATCTGACCATTCCAGCTCAAAAATCCGGAAAAGGGAAAATTTTAATCAGTGTGAACGGCTCTTACCATGAGCTCGATGCGGTTACTGAAAAAGAAGAAATCAAATCCGGTTCGATTGTCAAAATTATTAGAATCGATAACGGAGATTTGTTAATAGTAGAAACCTTATAATTAAATATATGACACCCATTTTGCTTATCGCAGTTGCTGCGGTTGTTCTTTTTGTAACCATTACCGCCTTAGTTTCCAGATACAAACGATGCCCTTCAGACAAAATATTGGTCATATACGGTCGCACCGGAGGTACTTCCGCTAAATGTGTTCACGGTGGCGGAGCATTCATCTGGCCGGTCATACAAGATTATGCCTTTTTAGATTTGAAACCCTTGTCCATAGAAGCCAATTTGACCAACGCACTAAGTCGTCAAAACATTCGTGTTGATGTTCCTTGTCGCTTTACGATTGCCATTTCTACAGAATCCGACAGCATGAATACCGCCGCTGAAAGATTGTTGGGCTTGACTTCAGAGCAAATTCAAGAGTTGGCAAAAGACATACTTTTCGGCCAATTGCGTCTGGTGATTGCCACCATGACCATTGAAGAAATAAATTCGGATCGAGACAAGTTTCTCGACAACATTTCTAAAAACGTTGACAGTGAATTGAAAAAAATCGGTTTAAAATTAATCAACGTCAACGTGACCGATATCAAAGACGAATCGGGTTATATTGAAGCTCTGGGAAAAGAAGCTGCCGCCAAGGCCATCAATGAAGCTAAAATCAGTGTGGCGGAACAAGAAAAAATAGGAGAAACCGGCAAAGCTTTGGCAGACCGTGAAAAAGACACCCAAATAGCCGAAACCCATCGCGATCGAGATGTGAAAATTGCCATCACTCAAAAAGACCGAGAAATCAGCATCGCAGTCGCCGCTAAAGATGAGGCCATCGGAAGAGCTGAAGCCGAAAGAGACACAAGAGTAAAAACTTCCCAAGCCAATGCCGTCGCTATCCAAGGTGAAAATGAAGCCAAAATAGCCATTGCAAATTCAGAAGCAACCCGAAGAGAAAAAGAAGCCGAAGCTTTGCGAATAGCCTTGGCATCAGAAAAAGTGCAAAGTGCAAAAGCTTTGGAAGAAGCTTACTTAGCCGAGCAAAAAGCAGAAACCGCGCGTGCAGAAAGAGAGCGATCTACCCAGAATGCCAACGTGGTAATTCCTGCTCAAATAGCCAAGCAACGTGCCATCATCAATGCGCAAGCAGAAGCCGAAAGTATCCGCGAGCAAGCAAAAGGTGAAGCAGATGCCATTTTTGCAAAAATGGAAGCTGAGGCAAAGGGTTTGTTCGAAATATTGACCAAGCAAGCCGAAGGATATAAAGAAGTGGTCAGTGCTGCCGGAGGCGACCCCACCAAAGCATTCCAATTGTTGCTTATCGAAAAACTTCCCGAATTGGTGAAAACCCAAGTTGAAGCAGTTAAAAACATCAAAATTGACAAAATAACCGTTTGGGATTCCGGCAATAATGAAAATGGAAACGGATCTACCGCCAATTTTGTCGCAGGAATGATGAAAACCGTTCCGCCACTCAACGACTTGTTTAACATGGCAGGACTCAATCTTCCTACTTACCTGAAAGGCGAAGAAACCTCGAAAGAGAAAACCGCCGAATCAAAATCAAAAAAGCAGGAAAATCCGGCAGGTGAATAGACCAAAAGCTAATGAAATAACTTGAATTTACTTGGAAACTAAAAACAATTTGACCTCGTATGCAATGCAAAAATTGTAACATCGCGCTCAATCGGAAATTCAAGTATTGTCCAGAATGTGGCCAGAAAACCACCGAAGACCTAACCATCAAAGTATTGTTCAGCAACACCCTCAGCAACTATTTTTCGGTGGACGCACGATTTTTCAAAAGTTTCCTGCCCCTTCTATACAAACCGGGCTTTTTGGCAACCAAATTTGTAGAAGGCAAGCGGCTCACCTATTTGCATCCTGCGCAATTCTATTTGTTTTCATCGGTCATTTTTTTCTTTCTTTTTTCTTTTATCACGCGTGAGCAACAAGAAAAATTTGACTCTTCCGTAAAAGATTCTTTTGAACATAAAATTGATTTAGATACACTTAACAACAGGATAAAACTGTCCGAAAAGGTGTCTGAAGCAGATAAAAAGAGTATTGATTCGATTGTTGCTTTGAAAAAATCCGAAGCAGTTAAAAATCCAGAATCTAATTTTATGAATTTTGAAAGCAAAAAGATAGATTCATTGATTGCTGCCAACGCACCAGAAAACGACATCTTAAAGGAAATCGGATTGAAGGAAAGCGATTCAAAATTCACAAAATATATCTATACGAAATTGCTCAAACTCTACCTAAAGAAAGGAAGCGGCTTGTTAGAATCTTTCTACAACACCATTCCGATTTCGCTTTTTTTCTTATTGCCATTGTTTGCATTCATCCTGAAATTATTGTTCTACAAAAAAGGTCCGTATGCCTACAATTTGGTGTTTAGTTTTTACCTTTTCAGTTTCTTTTTTACACTTTTCAGCATCGTTATCGGCATAAATTTTATCGCCCAAATTCCGAATTGGTTGTTGACAATCATTTGGCTTGGCTTGGGTTTATACATCTTTTTGAGTATTTTAAAATTCTACAAACAGGGATGGTTTATGATTACGTTAAAAACCTTCCTTTTGCTTTTCCTATTTACAATTGTTCTCTTACCCATATCGCTAATAACCGTTGCTTTTGTGACGTTGATAACCTATTAATCCGCTTTCAATCCATCTAATTTGCGTCCGTTTGAGCGAAATCTCGAAGCGGCGGAGATATCAAAACCAGCATTTCTTTTGTCACAAAACAAGTAGCTTTTTATAAGCGGACACCCCTATATTTTATTCGGTTACACAAGGAATGAATCATCCAATTTCGTATATTTGAAGGTGTTGCAAACAGCACGCAATTTATCAATATCCGGATGCATTAGTTCGGATTCAATTTTCACTTGTTATGGAAGATTCGCTCAGCCAAACAAACCAACAACCCACCGGACTTTCTGATGAAGAAGTACAAAAACAACGTATTTTATTTGGTAAAAACAAAAGGATAATCGTCAAAAGTTCTTTTTTGAAAACACTGATTTCCACGATCATGGAACCTATGTTTATACTCTTGTTGGTCGCTGCTTCCATTTATTTTTTTATGAATAAATTGTCAGAAGGCTTTACAATGATAACAGCATTGCTTTTTGTTTCAGGCATCGATATTTATCAAAATTTTCGAAGCCAAAAAGCAATCAAAGCATTGACAAAATTGACTGCCGCCAAGGCAAAAGTTGTTCGCTCCGGAGCAACTGTCGAAATTCCTTTAGAAGAGATTGTTGTCAACGACGTAATCGTCTGTGAAGAAGGCGTCACGATTCCTGCGGATGCACGCATACTGACTTCCAATGATTTTTCTTTGGATGAATCCATCTTGACCGGAGAGTCTGCTTCTGTTGAAAAAACAGCTGGTGAAACCATCTTTCAGGGTACTTTAGTGATTCGAGGCTATTGTTTCGCAAGCGTTTTATCTATTGGTAAAAACACAACCTTATCAGGGATTGGTCAGTTGGTCGAATCGGAGGAAACTGTAAAAACACCCTTGCAAAAAAAAGTAGCCCATTTTGTTCGCATGATGGTCATCATCGGAAGTATCGCGTTTTTGCTGGTTTGGGGTTATCACTATTGGGAAAGCGGCAATCTGCTACACGGTTTGATACACGGATTAACCATGGCCATGTCAGTACTTCCGGAGGAAATCCCGGTAGCACTTTCAACTTTTATGGCTTTGGGAGCTTATCGATTGTTGAAAATAGGTGTGATTGCACGAGGTCCGCAGACTGTGGAAACCCTCGGTTCGGCAACCGTTATTTGTGTTGATAAAACCGGAACGCTCACCCAAAACACCATGCGGCTGACGCATGCATACGATTTTAAAAATGATGAAGATATCGAATTTTCAAAATCGCCAATAGCTGCTGAAATACTCGAATATGCCATGTGGTCAAGCGAAAAAACTCCTTTTGATCCCATGGAAAAGTCTATTCATGAAAACTACGAAACGACATTCCCCATTGATCAAAGGCCGCTCTTCAGCATGATCAAAGAATATCCCTTGGAAGGTTCGCCTCCGGTGATGACGCATATTTTTGAAAACGAAAACAAAATCCGAAAAATTGCTTGCAAAGGTGGGTTAGAAGGCATCTTAAAACACTGTAATTTAAGTGATGAACAAAAGGATAAGATGCTCCAAAGAGGAAAAGAATTTGCCAAGAGTGGATTTCGTGTGTTGGGCGTATCAAAAGGCATTTGGAATCAACAAAAATTACCGGAATCGCAAGCTGCGTTTACTTTTGAATTTTTGGGATTAGTTGCGTTTTATGATCCGCCGGATTCGAATATTCGACAAGTAATACAAGATTTGTACAAGGCAGGAGTTGAAGTTGTCATGATTACTGGCGACTATCCTGAAACGGCTCTTTCGATAGCGCAACAAACCGGTATCAAGACCGACAAAATCTTGACCGGAATAGAAATCGAACAATTTTCGGATGCACAATTTGCGAAGGAGGTTTCATCTACCCATATTTTTGCCAGAATTTCTTCAAAAAACAAACTTAAAATCATCAATGCATTTAAGGCCAACGGAGCCGTGGTTGCCATGACCGGTGATGGGGTGAACGATGCACCGGCACTCAAAGCTGCACACATCGGGATTGCCATGGGGAAACGCGGAACTGAGGTTGCCAAAGGAGCTGCGGGTTTGGTATTGGCGGGAGATGATCTTTCCAAGATGGTTGATGCGATTTATTTGGGCAGAAGAATCAATGAAAACCTGCGGAAGGCTTTGCGGTATATCATTTCCATTCATATTCCTGTCATCCTGCTCGTGACAGCACCGATATTTTTAGGCTGGCTTCCTGCCATGCTTTTCACACCCGTTCACGTGATTTTCCTCGAATTAATCATGGGTCCGACTTGTTCCATCATCTATGAAAACGAACCCACCTTAAACAAAGAGTTGACCAAACCCGTTTCCCAAAATCAAAAAGGACTGTTTAAATCGGAAGAATTGGCTTTGACCATTTCGCAAGGATTGGTGATTACCCTCGGATGCATCCTTGCTGGCTACTTCGCCGTACAGTTTGGCTATGAAGTAACCAAAGTGAGAACTTATGTCTTTTCAACATTGATTTTTTCAAATATATTCTTGACACTCATCAACCGCTCGTTTACGCAATCTATTTTTGAAACCATCCGAATGAAAAACAGACTTATTCCGATTATCATTTTCACTACATTGGGTTTGTTGCTGCTGATTGTTTATCTTCCTTTCACTCAATTGGTTTTTGAGATTTCACCTATTTCGGCACGAGAATTATTAGTCCCGATAAGCTTTGCTTTTACAGCTACTTTTTGGATCGAAATATTGAAATTTTACCAAAGAAAAAAACGCAAGTTTCGGGTTTGAATTCGCCATCTGCTGACTTACTTTTGTCAGGTAATCTTAATTAAAATGAGCGAGCAATCTATCAATTATCGGCGAATCGAAACAGCTATCGACTATCTGCGTCGGCACTACAAAGACCAACCCGATTTGGAAGCAATTGCCGAAATAGTACAGCTGAGCCCGTTTCATTTTCAACGCCTATTTTCGGAATGGGCAGGTGTGAGTCCGAAGAAATTTTTACAGTTCATCAGTATTTCACACGCCAAAAGTATGTTGCGGGAACCTCAACGAACCCTGTTTGAGGTCGCCGACGAAACCGGGCTTTCCGGTACCGGCAGACTGCATGATTTGTTTGTAAACATCGAAGGTATGACTCCGGGAGAATACAAAAACGGCGGTGAAAATCTGGAAATAGAATACAGCTTTTCGGACAGTCCGTTTGGTCGGCTTCTCATCGCTTCGACCCAAAAAGGAATTTGTCATGTTGCATTTGAGAAAGCGGATTTTGATGGGGTACTCATTCTTAAAAATCAATTTCCAAAAGCGATATTTAGAACAGTCCAAAACCCATTGCATCTACAAGTGTCAACTGTTTTTAACAGCGAATGTGATGACATGCATCCACTCAAACTCCACTTAAAAGGAACTAATTTTCAACTCAAAGTTTGGGAAGCTTTGCTGAAAATTCCGATGGGACAACTCAAATCGTACGGTCAGGTTGCAAAAGAAATTGCAAAGCCCAATGCTTCACGTGCGGTTGGAACAGCCATCGGGAGCAATCCGGTCGCATATTTGATTCCCTGTCACCGTGTGATACAGTCAAGTGGACTCTTGGGCGGTTATATGTGGGGAACAACCCGGAAAACAGCCATCATCGGTTGGGAGGCAAGTCGGTCATCTGGTTGATTTTTATCAAAATGTTCCCAACAGCTAACTGAACTCTAATACATAAAAATCAATGGACTTGTTCAACAACGATCCGAATCAAAATTTACTTCCTTATGGTGGTGTGGTTCGTTATTTCGGTAAAATATTTGATTACCAAAAGGCGAATCATTTTTTTGAACGAATGATGAAAACTGTTGAATGGAAAAATGACGAAGCTGTCATTTTCGGCAAACGCATTGTCACCAAACGGAAGGTTGCCTGGTATGGAGACTTTCCGTTTGAATATACCTATTCCAATAAAACCAAAACGGCTTTGCCATGGACTCAAGAATTGTTGGAACTCAAAGCCATCATAGAAACACAAACCGGTGAAACTTTTAATTCCTGTTTATTGAACCTCTATCACGATGGCTCAGAGGGTATGGCATGGCACAGCGACGGGGAGAAAGATTTGAAAAAAGACGGCACCATCGCTTCGTTGAGTTTTGGTGCTACGCGTAGATTTTCTTTTAAACACAAAGAAACCAAAGAAACGATTTCGATAAATTTAGAACACGGAAGTCTGCTCATCATGACCGGTAAAACGCAAACGAATTGGCTACACCGACTGCCACCGACGAAACTCGTGAAAAATCACCGTATCAACCTGACATTCAGGACAATCATTCTCGACTCCACTGTTTAATTTGGTTAAAGTCAATACGTCCACAAACCTGTTTTGGTTTGCTTGAGCAAGCCGCTATACATAACTAAAGTACTCTCGATATCCTTAGACCACTTTTATTCATTTCTTAGTTGAATTAGGCAACTATTTTGTACTTATTAATGGTTTTTTTTCTTTTGAGTGCTTGGTTGGTATCAGTAAATTACGTCCTTTGAACATCTTAAACTATTCACCAATTAGTTTGATATTTATTTCAGAGCTGACAATAAGTCTCTTGTTGTTTGTTTTTGCTTCTGACAATATCGCCTGTAATTTTTCCATCTCTTTTTTTAATACAGGAATTCTTTTTTGGGCAATTTCATCATCTTTTCCAAATCTTTCCTGCGAACTCCAATTTTTTATGTTGTGAAAATTAATTTTTGAGGAAATCATTTTCGATAGAAGTTCCTTTGCTTCATCAGAAGTGAAGTTGCCATCAATGAGTGTTAATTTTTCAGTATTTTTCATCAGTGATTATTTTTTTTTTGGGTTGATACAAATTTGTAGGAAACGACTCCTTTTATTATAACTAAAGAGGTAAATATTTGACTATGAATTACATCTTTAGTTATGAAATCAATTGCAAGAAAGCCAATCATTAATACCAATCAAAAACTGGTTTTATTACAATTAAATTTATCCTATTCAATTTTAATTATTGCTTCTATTTTTACATTATTGGTTTTTGAATGGATGGTTTTTCTCAATTCAAAAAGTTCTTTTTGCAATCGCTTTATTTTTTCTTCCCTGGATTTAATATCCTCCTCATTACTTTGACTGTTTATTTTGTTCTCATGATATTTTATTTTTACATGTATCATTTGGGCTATCAATTCTATAGCCTCGTTGGAGCTAAACACTCCTTGTATAAGTTGTATGTTCATAATATGGTGTTTATTGTCCTTGTCCTAATGAATATGCAGTCTTACCGTCGAATGAATATAGATTTTCTGTTTTTATGCTATCTATGTTTTCATTGAGTGCGTTTTTCAAAAGTTCGATGATGTTTGATTTATTTATTTCAGAATTTTCCGATGGTTTAAAACGGCATCTCCAATGGTCAGTACAAAATGTTTCTTTAAATCCATCTGGCCAAACTTTAATTCCTCTGTTTGTAATCATAGTGAGTTTTGTTCCATTACTTTCAATTCTTTTCAATTTCTCTGCTAATTCGTTTGGATTAGATCCGCTCCAATGAACAAATATATCCACCCCAACTAATTCTTTTTTTGCAGCAGGTTTGCGGATATACTTTGGCAGGTTAAGGGCCAAATTATTTGCATAAGAAACAGGTTTTAGTATGGTTGGTTTTTGACCAAGATTTGAAATTACCGCTTTTGCAAATTCCTTTGTTCCTACCTTTTGCTTACTTGTTCCGTCTTTAAAAATATCGTAAGTATGGATGCCATCTTCCAATGTTTTAAGCCAAGCATTTTGAACTTTTTCTGCTATTTCTGTTTGCCCAATATGATTCAACATCATAATAGCTCCTTGCAATAAACCCGATGGGTTGGCTACATTTTGTCCTGCTCTTCGTGGGGCAGAACCGTGTATAGCTTCAAACATGGAACACTCTTCGCCTATATTAGCTGAGCCAGCTAAACCAACAGAACCCGTTATTTGTGCTGCCACATCACTAAGTACATCTCCATATAAATTTGGCATTACAATTACATCAAAAATTTCTGGTGTGTCAGCCATTTTAGCAGCACCAATGTCTATTATCCAGTGTTCGTTTTCTATTTCAGGATATTCTTTAGCTATCTCGTCAAACACTTGGTGAAACAAGCCATCCGTTTGTTTCATAATGTTATCCTTGGTAAAACAAGTTACTTTTTTTCGATTTTGTTGTTTGGCATACTCAAAAGCATAGCGTACTATTTTTTCGCAACCTGGTCTGCTAATTAATTTTAAGCATTGTATGACCTCGTCAGTTTGTTGGTGTTCGATACCTGCATATAAATCTTCCTCGTTTTCTCGCACAATTACAATATCCATTACAGGATGCTTGGTGCTTACAAAAGGATGCAAACTCATGCAAGGTCTTACGTTTGAATACAAACCAAGAAATTTTCGAGTGGTAACATTTAAGCTTTTGTATCCGCCACCTTGTGGTGTTGTGATAGGAGCCTTTAGGAAAATTTTGTTTCGTCTGATTGTTTCCCATGATTCAGATGCGATGCCAGAAGTATTGCCAGCGAGATACACTTTTTCACCCACTTCAATTTCATCAATTTCGAGTTTAGCACCTGCTGCTAAAATTATTTCTAATGTGGCATCCATTATCTCAGGGCCAATTCCATCTCCTTTTGCAACTGTTATTCGTGTCATTTATAATTTATTTAAAGTTTAACGCTGCAAAATTGAGAAATCTAAATCATACGTTTTTATTTATCTTTGTAATGTAATACATAAATATATTTTATGAACTATACCTTAAATCAATTGCAGATATTTTTGAAAATCGTACAAACACAAAGTATAACAAAGGCTTCGGAAGCGTTACACCTTACTCAGCCAGCGGTTTCTATTCAGTTAAAAAATTTTCAGAACCAATTTGACATAGCCTTAACAGAAGTGGTTGGGCGAAAAATATACATTACAGATTTTGGAGGAGAAATTGCGGAGGCGGCTGAAAATATTCTTAATCAAGTTTATGCCATAAACTATAAAACCTTGGCTTACAAGGGACAATTGACAGGGCGTTTAAAGATTTCTGTGGTATCAACTGGAAAGTATGTAATGCCTTATTTTTTAAATAATTTTATGCAACAACATGCTGGAATAGAATTAATGATGGATGTTACTAATAAAAATAAAGTTGTTGAGAGTTTGGAAAATAATGAAGTTGATTTTGCGCTAGTTTCTATTTTACCAAATACATTAAATATTGAGAAACTCGATTTACTTCAAAATAAGTTGTACTTGGTAGGCAATGCCGAAGAGAAATTTAAAAAGGGAGCCAACGCCAAAGAAATATTTAAAGAGTTGCCTTTAATATTTAGAGAAAAAGGTTCAGGGACAAGACAAACCATGGAAAGTTTTTTTGAACGTAACAATATACCAGTTTTAAAAAAGATGGAGTTAACATCAAATGAGGCAGTTAAGCAATCGTTATTGGCTGGTTTAGGATATTCTATAATGCCGTTAATTGGAATTAAAAATGAATTACACAACAATGAATTACAAATTATCTCAATCAAAGGTCTTCCAATTAAAACAACTTGGAGTTTAATATGGTTAAAAGGAAAGAAACATTCTCCAGTATCTAAGTCTTTTTTAGAGTATTTAAAAAAAGAAAAATCACAAATCGTACAGGATAAATTTAGTTGGTATGAGAATTATTAGGAGAATGTCCTGAGAAATTTGAATCAATTTTTTTAAATTCAGATGATTTTATAGCTGTCATTCTGCTATCATAAGAAATGAGAATTAAAAATATTGGAATTAATTCAAAAGTTATTCTTTTTCTCAAAGTGTTGTTTTGGCATATAACGTGATTGTGTATTATTAGTGGCGGGCGTGTTTAAGCACCTAATTTAGCAAATAAAAACGGAATAGAAAATCCGCGAGCCCCGACGCTTCGGGGTTCGTAAGTAGGCTAGAACTAGCCATTAATTATACACGGTGTTGCCCACAGTACTTATTTCCACTTTTCTATTAATTCAGTAACTCCTTTTTTTATTCCGCTATAAAATTCTCCGTTTTTAAATTCGGGAATTATTGTTTTCTCAATTACTTCTTTACAAACTTCGTCCGTCAAAATCAGTTCGGTTCCAGTTCCTGTTGCAATTCCGATTTGTCTGCAAGGATTACACACAACAATTGTCAATCCGTTATTTTTTTCGGCAGTTCCAACTCCCCAAGTTTGTCCTAAATCCGTTGCGTATTTTTGGATGTCGGTATAAGGTTTTATGCTGTCAATTGTAACCACCACAATTTGTCTTGTCGTTTCAATATCGTAATCATAAAGAATTTTTGATAATTCAGTTCGTTCTGATTCCGTAAAAATTTGTCCGTAATCATTTATAATTCCAATTGGTTTTGGAAAAGAGTTTTTTTCCATTCCCGAAAAATCAAATTCCGGTGTTGGTTTTTTAGTTTCCGTTTCTTGGGCAATTCCTTTGCAGGAAAGAAAATTCAAAGTCAAGAAAAGGATTAATATTTTAGTTCCGATTTTCATTTTTCGTATTGTTGCCAACGTTCTCCGTGTATGGCTCGTTGCGGGTAAAACAGCGAGTCCTTTCGGTTAAGTCGTAAAGTTAGCAAAAAATCACAAACTTTCGGTTCAATCACTTGCCCCGCAATGAGCCATACACGGTGTTGGCAGTAGGCTGTGTGTCCTGCGTTACCACAGGGTACGAAGATATAAAAGTTCTTTGAAAAGGTAACACAACTTTATCGAAGATGATAGTCTTTAAACGAATTCAGAAACGAGCTGTCACCCCAAGGAAAGGGTAAAGACAGAGGACTCACATAAAGCGAACGGATAAAGAGTTGAACTATCGGACAAGACGTACAGGCGT
>PHDQ01000207.1 GCA_002841025.1 Bacteroidetes bacterium HGW-Bacteroidetes-13
AAATTATTTCCTGTCCGTCGCTTTTACTTCGGCATTAAGTCCGCTGAGATCCGGACGCAAATTCCAAAGTTCGGTTTGGCTGCCGAGACTTACCTCTTCCCAATCTTTCAAGAAATGAGCAAAACTTCCTTCGCCGAATACGGCATCGTATTTTTTCGGAAAATCATTGTCTTCTCCCAACCAACTCGATTTGTCAAAAAATGACACATAAGCCAAATCTTTTCCATCAAAGGTGTTGCTGAATTCGTTGGTGTAAATCGCAAAGGTTTCGGTAGGCATTTTTTCGACCATCACTTTGTGAACTTGTTCCAAAAGTTTTAAAGCTTTGCTGCGATCGAATCTTTTGATGTCATACACATCGACTACCAATTTTTTTAATGCAAAATCTTTTGGAAAATGGGAGTGTTTCGCTTCAAATTTCCAGTAGGTTGTTTCACCTTCAGCCATTATATAAGGAAGTACATTGGCATTCCAATCATCATCGTGTTCTTTGTTTTCCGGTCTTTTGTCAAAATCGGACCAGGGTAGCGGTCCCATGCTCCAAATGTATTTCCCGGTGTTGATGCCGTTGTTGATGTAGTAAACCCTGGCACCATAAGCTCCGATTGCGTGAAACTTTTTGTTGTGCTTGGCTATACCGGCTTCAAACTCTTTGATTTTTGCAGGATTTGCCGTAATCATTGAATTTTCGACAACTGCATAACTTTCGTTGCTTTGGGATACTGCCAATATGGGAATCAGCAACATCCAGTAAATTAATTTTTTCATTGTTAAATAGTTAATAGGTTAATAATGCATCTAATTAAGAACTATTTAACAAATTAAAATGCGCAATCAGGACGAACGACCGCATTTATTGTCCGAAGCTACCTGTTTAGTTACCGAACGATTTTAACATTTCCAACAATCACATCAGTAGAAGCCAAATTCTTTTCTATATTTGGATATGTGTAAATTTTTACTTTCGATTGTTTTTTTGGGACTACCCTATTGGGTTGGTGCGCAATTGATAGATTTCAATCGGCCAAATCCTTATCAGCAAGTATTTGTTGACACAGATTTTTTTGGTGCGGAGTATCTTTCCCGCATGGAAAAAGCACTCACACAAACCACTTCTGATACTTTGAAGCTGAAAATCCTCAACGATTTAGGTTATTACTATCATACGCGCAATCAGCAAAAAGCACTCGACTTTACCAAAGAGGGGTTGAAACTGGCAAGATTAAAAGAACGCAACGAATGGGAAGGTAAATTGCAAATTACACTTGCTGGCTTATTGTTGCGAATGGGTCAGTTGGATGAAGCTGAGTTGTTGCTCAAAAGTTCCGAAGGCAAAATTTCAAAAAATGACCAGTGGCTGCGTAAAGCCAACCTTTGTGCCATTTTAGACCGGAGAGGCTTATTTACAGACGCAACCGATTTAGCCAATGAAATTCTTCACGAAGGAGAAGAAAACAACAACACGACAACCAAAGCCTTTGCCTACATGAGTTTGGGCAATCTATCTTGGAATCAGGGCAATTTTGAAACTGCATTGTCGTATGCGCGTAAAGCGGTTGCAGATTTTGAAAAAAGCGGATTGAAAAGTTTGGGCTATGCCAACGCTTTGGTTTTGACTGCCAACAGTTATCACGAGCTTAAGAAAAACGAAGCCGCTATCAATTATTACAATCAGGCCATCGAAATGGCTGAACAGTACGGATTTTACAATGTATTGAGCAATGTCTATATTTCTTTGATCGATCTAAATACGGATTTAAGCGCGTTCAAAAAGTCGAACGCAATGGCTGAGGAAGCTTTGCGATATGCAGATTTGTTAGGCAATGATTTTGTAAAGATGAAGCTGTGGGTTGCCATCGGAAAATTGGAAAATCAAGAGAAAAAATATGATAAAGCAGTGCAAAGTCTTCAAAGGAGCATCAGTTTAGCTTCCTTAAATTTTGGAGATAAATTGTATCTCCAACAAGCTTTTAAAGAACTGGCTATTGCATATTCGGGACTTCAAGATTACGATAAATCCTACAGTGCGTTTTTAAAATACGATCAATTAAAATCGGAAGTTTCAACCTCGGAAGCTGTCAAAAAGATGGAAAAGTTAAAGGCCGAATTTGAAAAAGTAAAAAATGAAAACACCATCATTCAGCAACAAAACAAATTGAACCAACAGCGAGACAGACAAATTGCAGCTTTGGTGACCATTGTACTTTTATTCGTTTTCTTGGGTGGTTTGTACAGAATTATCCGCATCAAAAAAAAGACCAATGCATTGCTCCAAAAACAAAATGCCGAAAAAGAATTTTTACTCAAAGAAATTCACCATCGCGTAAAAAACAACCTGGAGATAGTATCCGGACTTTTGGCTTTGCAATCGGCGCAATTGTCTGATGCCAACGCCATACTTGCCATGCGCGAAGGACAAAATCGCGTACAGGCAATGAGTATGATACACCAAAGGCTTTATCAGGGAAAAAATTTGGCGGCCATCGAAATGAAAGAATATTTTCTCGATTTAAGCCAGCACGTACTCGATTCGTTTGGAACTGAAAAAAGGGTGACCATCGAATGTGCGATGAATAAAATCGAATTAGACATTGATACGGCAGTGCCGTTGGGCTTGATTGTAAACGAACTATTGACCAATGCGATGAAACACGCTTTTCCTGAAAATAGAATGGGAAACATAATAATCGATTTGCAGCAAGCCGATGAATCTACTCTGCAACTCTATGTCTCTGACGATGGCATCGGTGCAAAGAATAAATCGTGTCATAATGTAGGATTTGGCACTCAACTTATCAAACTTTTGGTTCAGCAACTCAACGGGAGAATGAAAAGCGATTTCAACAGAGGCACACACATTTATTTTGAATTTAAAACCGATAAAGCAGCCTAAAGTGTTTGCAAGTGTTTCAACAATTCGCCCCGCAAGGTTTTGCTGATGGGAATGGTCTTTCTCTGAACCACGATGTGGTCGTTTGCGATTTCATCTATTTTGGAAAGGTTGACAATATAAGATCGATGGATGCGTAAAAAATGATTTTGAGGAAGTTTTTCCTCCATGTCTTTTAGGGTCATCACTTGTAAATATTCTTTTTCTTTGGTGTGAATTCGGCAGTAGTTTCGTTCCGCCTCGATATAAAAAATTTCTTGAATGGTAACTTTCACCATCTTTTCTTGGTAGCGCACATAGATGCAGTCGCTTATCACAAGCGGTAACTCATTTTTGAGAGGGGAATCTTTATCTTCACTTTTTTCATTGAGGAGACGCGTTACCGTCAGTTCAACCGCGCGCTGTAAGTCCAATTTCTTAAAGGGTTTTGAGATAAACGCATAGGGGTGTGTGGCTTTGGCTCGATCAAAATTGACTTTGTCAGCGTTGGCAGTTAAATAGATAATGGGAATGTCAAATTCCTGCTGCATCAACAAGGCGGTTTCTACACCATCGATTTTTCCCTTTAAATTGATGTCCATCAAAACAATGTCCGGTTGGTTTTCTTTGAGATGCAACAGTGCTTCTTCGCCGCGCGGAATGATGCCACTCACTTCGTAGCCCAAGGAATTGAGTTGCAAAGAGATATTGGCACCGATAATCATTTCATCTTCCACAATCAATATTTTGATGACAGGATTCATAAGAATTGCTTATTGCGGGTTAAATGTAAATGAGTTTGATTTTAAAAATGTGTAAATTATCGATTGCTTATCACTTTTTCAGATAGTGGTTAAACCAACTTAAAATAGAAGCCGTTTTGCTCATCAACATACTCGGTCGATTGTTCAGCGCATGCGAAGCATTCGGAATTCTGACCATGGCAGTTTCTACACCTTGAAGTTTCAATGCGGCATAGTACTGCTCCGATTCGCTGATGGGTGTACGGAAATCTTGTTCGCCCGTAAGAAGCATGGTTGGAGTTTTCACATTTCCAACCAACGAAATAGGGGAGCGTTTCAGATAATTTTCAGTAGCTTCCCAAGGTTTTCCCGGAAACCAATATTTATAGAAAAATCCGGGATTGTCCGCATGCAGCACAAAACTATACCAGTTGATGACCGGTTTGACAACCACAGCGGCTTTAAAGCGATCTGTTTTCCCGACAATCCAAGCGGTTAGGACACCGCCGCCACTGCCGCCGGTCACAAACAAATTGTCGGTATCTACAAAGCCTTTGGAAATTACAGCATCTACACCCGACATCAAATCATCGTAGTCGTGGTTAGGATAATCGTGGTGTATCGAATTGCCAAATTCCTGGCCGTATCCTGTGCTTCCTCGCGGATTTGAATAAAGTACCACATAGCCGGCTGCTGCGTATGCTTGTAT
>PHDQ01000208.1 GCA_002841025.1 Bacteroidetes bacterium HGW-Bacteroidetes-13
TTGAAGCAAGCTGCTTTTGTAAACAGTTGTCTTTTCAAGAAAACCATCAGCCGGTATCAACCATTTTTTTAGTTTGTTTCCGGAAAATTTATAGAAGCCTGCTTTTTGTGTCAATATATACCACTCATTGTTGATGTAAAACAGATTTTCAATTCGATTATCAACCGCCAAAGGAATCTTGATAAACAATTTTGGTTTTCCTTGTTCAAGCCTGTAAATTGAACCATCGGCAGTGTGATAATACAGATTTTTGTTGATAAGGTGCGACTTTTCGATGGGCTCATTAATCGTAATTATGTTGAAGTTTTCAGATTCGAGATTGTAAATATAAAACTGATTAAGCGATTGAAAAACAATGTAATTATCAAAGTAATCTATGCGCCAAAACTGTTCGTCTTCCAAGATTTTATCTTTGATTTTTTGCGTGAGGGAATGATAATTCAAATCACCAAAATCATCTCTTTCCCAATAACCGAATTCCATATAAAATCCGGTAAAAATTTTGCTTCCAATCGCCTTGACAGAACGCATGATGGTGTTGTTTGGCGTTGGGTAAGTTTTCCAAGAAACCCCGTTGTATTCTAATAAACCCAAGTTGTTGGCTACATAAATAAACCCATTTTTATCTTGGGTTATATCCCAGTTTTGGGTCTCACCTTTGTATGCATCCGGCAAGAACTGAATCACATTCGGAATCTCTTGAGCGAATGTCAAGGTGCTGATTAGGAAGAAAAGTAATTTTCTTAACAAATGATTTCTTTTTGAGTTTTTAAAAAAAAAGTAGATTTTCGTAAATGTAAAAATATCCCTTGATTAAGTCAATTATTTTGTCAAATAAATTTAATAAATAACGTGAGTTCGACATATAATAATTTGGTTTAATGCGGTTTGGGTTTGGCTCATTGACATCTGCGCTGATTTGCGTTATCCGCGCGAGACTTTTAAAGATTTTTCCCGCTGATTCTGCAAATGGACGCAGATGATTACTTTTTGAAAAGCATTGAATGACAATAATTTGTATTTAATTTGATTAGAAAATTTGTTTTTCTTACTTCTAACTCATGTCAAAAAAGAAACAAGGAATTAGACTGCTTTTTTGGTTGAAGTTGTTTTTTTCGATTTCTGACGAGGTAATTTTAAAATTGCCTTTATGTCTGAAAAATCTGTTTTACCTTTGAAGAAATTGTATTTTCAACACTTAATTAGCTTAGATGAATCGCGATTTATTATTGATTTTTGCACGCAATCCGGTATTGGGAAAGGTGAAAACACGCCTTGCCAAATCCATAGGCGATGAAAACGCGCTCGAAATCTACCAACATCTTTTGAAACATACCGTTTCCGTAACCAAAGGTTTGAAAGCCGATAAACGCGTTTGCTATTCAGAAAAATTGGTTGATGACGATATTTGGCCCAACGAAATCTTTCTGAAAACTGTGCAAAGCGGAAACGATTTGGGTCAGCGGATGCAACATGCTTTCCAAACTGCTTTTGAGGAAGGTTACCAAAGGGTGGTCGTCATCGGGACAGATTTGCTTGAACTTAAACAGACACATATCGAAGAAGCTTTCCGCAAACTCGACAACTGCGATTTTGTTTTCGGTCCCGCCGATGACGGTGGGTATTATTTGTTGGGAATGAGGGAAATCATACCCAAACTGTTTACCCAAAAAAAATGGGGAACAAACTCGGTTTTGGAAGACAGCTTGAAAGATTTGTTCGGCGAAAAAGTTTGTCTTTTGGAAACTTTAAACGACATCGATGTGGTCGAAGATATAGTCGGAATTGAAATTTTTAAAAAGTATTTGAAATAACACAGTAAGAATAATTATAGATTTGAATAACTGCTTAATTATGAAAAACAACCTGAATGAAACCCTGAAATATTTAAAAAGTAAAGGATTTGGCCAAGCCGAAGTCGGAATCGTATTGGGAACCGGACTCGGAAAATTGGTCGATAGCATTGAAGTCGAACACGAAGCACACTACAACAACATCCCGTTTTTTCCGCAAGCCACCGTCGAGTTTCATTCCGGAAAATTAATTTACGGCACTTTGGAAGGCAAAAAAGTGATTGTCATGTCCGGACGATTCCATTATTACGAAGGATACAACATGCAAGAAGTTACCTACGGCATTCGCGTCATGCATCTTTTGGGAATCCAAACATTGCTCATTTCTAATGCCGCCGGCGCGATTAATCGACAATTCAGCAAAGGAAACCTGATGCTGATTGATGACCACATCAACCTGCAAGGCGATTCGCCGCTTGCATTCAAAGGAGTTGACGCTTTCGGACCTCGTTTTGCCGATATGTCTGCACCGTATGACAAAAAATTGAATGGCTTGCTTCGTGAGGTCGCAAAAAAATTAGACATTACGCTACACGAAGGTGTTTACGCAGCAGTGGTCGGACCACAATTGGAAACCCGTGCCGAATACCGATATTTAAAAATCATCGGCTCAGATGCCGTCGGGATGAGCACCGTGCCCGAAGTGATTGTCGCCAACCACTTGGGATTGCCTTGCGCGGCCATTTCTGTCTTGACAGACGAGTGCGACCCTGACAACCTTAAGCCGGTCGATATTCAAGACATCATCGCGACGGCCAATCGTGCCGAGCCCAATTTGGTGCGTTTGTTCAAAGAATTACTTAAAAATTTATAGAAACGATGGACAAATATCTCGAAATCATCATCAAATCGTACAAGGGATATTTCAACTATCTCGTGCACGAAATTTCGCATCCTTCCTGGCACAACTATTTTTATTGGTTGATTGGCGTTTCACTCTTGTTTTGGCTGTTGGAAATTACCCGTCCTTGGCGAAAAAATCAACCCATCATTCGGAAAGATTTTTGGTTGGATGCGTTCTATATGTTTTTCAACTTTTTCCTCTTTTCTTTAATTGGTTACAACGCCTTGTCTAATGTGGTCGTTACTTTTTTAAATGAAAGCCTGCTGAAAATCGGCATCGACAACTTGGCAATCTTCAACGTTGCCAATCTGAGTATTTTCTGGCAATTGTTTATCTTGTTTGTCGTGCGCGATTTTATACAATATTTCATCCATCGCTTGTTGCATTTCAGCCCGTTTTTGTGGAATTTTCACAAAGTGCATCATTCCGTCAAGCAAATGGGATTTGCAGCACAAATGCGCTACCACTGGATGGAAAACGTGGTCTATCGGTCGTTGCAATACATCCCGTTGGCGTTGATCGGCTTTGGCATTCAAGATTACATCATCGTCTATTTATTCGCGTTTGCCGTCGGACATTTCAACCACGCCAACATCAAAGTGCCGCTGGGTCCGCTCAAATATATTTTCAACAATCCGCAGATGCACATCTGGCACCACGCCAAAGAATTGCCAAACCGTTACGGAGTCAACTTTGGCCTGACGCTCAGCCTTTGGGACTATCTGTTCAAAACCAATTACATTCCTTCCGACGGACGCGACATCACCTTGGGATTTGACCACGACGAAGTTTTCCCCGATGATTTTCTGGGGCAGGCAGTCTATCCGGCAAACAAAAAAGATTGATGATTTCAATCACATCGCGCCTTCGATTCTATTTTGGGCGTGCCCCTTCAGTTGTTCGTGCCTCACAACTTCGGGTCGGGCTTTTCGTTCCCGCTTTTTTTATTTGGCGAACATAAATCGCCAAATAAAAAAGAGCTCCACTACAATCCCTCACGCAAACTCACTAACCAAAAATTAAGCAAGCCAATCAATGGCTGTAAATCACAAAAACCAGCATTCACTTCTGTATGTGAAGCCGAAAATTAATTTTTCATCATCAATCGTTATCTTGACCCGTAAACTCGTTTTCGTTTCCTAATTTTGCGGAAAACAAACTTCAACTTTTTTCCATGAAAAACGTACTCTTTTTATTTGCCTTCATACTTTCATCACAAATCACATCGGGCACCAATCTCGATTGGGGCAAAACCGGACACCGTGTGGTAGGCGAACTCGCTGAACAAAATCTCAACAAAAGCGCGCTGCAAAAAATCAAAAAATTACTCAACGGGCAGAGTTTGGCGTTTGTCTCAACCTATGCCGATGACATCAAATCTGACGCTCGCTACAAAAAATACGACACTTGGCACTATGTCAATTTTCCCTTGGATAAAAATTACGGCGACCAACCCACCGACGAAAAAGGCGACATCATCAAAGGCATTCAGGAATGCATAGCGGTGTTAAAAAACCCGAACGCAACTGAAAGCGACCAAGCATTTTACCTAAAATTGTTGATTCATTTTATCGGCGACTTACACCAACCGATGCACATCGGGCA
>PHDQ01000209.1 GCA_002841025.1 Bacteroidetes bacterium HGW-Bacteroidetes-13
AATCGAGCCGAAATGTATCTTGATAAATATCCAAATGCAGTTTTTCATAAAGGGAAAAGTCCTTGGGAAGTAAAAGTTGACATTGCGATTCCATGTGCTACCCAAAATGAATTGAATGAAGAAGATGCTAAAAAGTTAATCGCAAACGGCGTTATTTGTGTTGCTGAAGCCGCCAACATGCCTTGCACATTAGAAGCCATAAAAGTTTTCTTAGATGCAAAAGTGCTATTCTCTCCGGGAAAGGCATCAAACGCCGGTGGTGTGGCTGCATCTGGTTTAGAAATGACCCAAAATTCTATCCGTTTAAACTGGACTAGCGAGGATGTAGATGCGCGTTTAAAAGAAATTATGATTGGCATTCACAACCAATGCAGAAAATTTGGTGTCGAAGAAGACGGTTACGTAAATTACGTAAAAGGTGCCAATATTGCCGGTTTTGTTAAAGTTGCCGATGCCATGCTCGCCCAAGGAGTCGTCTAAAACTGGAAACTCTAAACAACTAAAAACTCGTGAAGCAATTCACGAGTTTTTTTAATTTATGGAAATAGTTACAGCTACTTACTTTTACAAGGAATAAACAAAGTAGGAGAACGCTCGGGAAGTTCGGTCAGGTGATTGATTTTTTCAATAAATTGAAGATAGTTTTTTCCTTTTTTATCCAAGATTATAACGGTCAATTGGGTCTCAAACAATTGCTCAAAACTGCTGATGGCCATCTCGACCGGCACTCCTTCTATGCGGTGGAAATGATAAGCAACTCCTTCCAAGTTTTCTAATATTTCCAATGGATCGTGATGGTGTGGACTTTCGTTCGTAGCCAATTTCAAAACATGTATGTGCGCATGAGAATTTCTTGCTAAAAAAGTAGGCCATTTCAACATCTCGTAATTCAAATCGGCGTCAAAATCTGTGACCAACAAAATCCGTTTCAACGAAGCAAAAGTATTCTTTGCGGTTACCACCAAAAGCGGATGATCTAAGTTTTTCAACAAGTTGAGCGTGTGTGTGCCAAATAGTTTTTCGACCCATCCGGAAGCACCATTGGAGCCGATGACAACCATTTCAGATTTATCGGCTAATACTGCTTGCTCAACTGCGTCAACAAAGCCGTCAAAATCTATTTTTGTTTCAAAACTGTGCTTTTTGTTATTCAACTTTAAGATCAGATTTTCTGTCCATTTGTTGACATGGTTTTTTGATGCTTCAAACAGAGCCTCATATAAATTCTGATCGGTGCCGGAAACCATCAAATCATCGGCGACGAAATAAGCACTTTTCTGAACATGTAAAATAGTGCATTTCAGCATACTGCCTTCAAACAACTTCAGGGCGTACAAAGCTGCATTTTCAGCCGGCTTTGAAAAATCGGTGAGAACGAGTAGATTTTTCATGATGTTAGAAATTGGATTATAAAAGTACAACTTTTTATAAAATCAGATATGACAAAAATCATAAAGCAGTAATTAAAAAACGATGTAATAGACAAAATGGTTGCAAGTAGCTCTGCAAAGTCTTACTGTCATTATCTTTGAGGCAAATGAAAGGTTATAAATAAAAAAAACCGCTTCAAATTGCTTCAAAGCGGCTGACAAAAATCGAACGTAATTTACTTTTTGGTTAGCTCTTTTATGTCAACTTTTGGTGATAAAAGTTTTTTGGTTTTGAAGATGAGTTTACTTTTTAACTGAATGTTTGTTTGCAATCGGATGGTTTTCGAGTCGCTGCCAATCAAAAACTGATAATCGCCCGCATCCCTTGTCCAAGCTGATTTTGATGTGTCGTATGAACCCAAATCATCAGCGGAAATTGTCAAAGACAGCGCAGTCGATTCGCCCGGTTGTAGCAGTTTTGTTTTCGCAAATGCTTTGAGCTCTTTGGTTGGCTTTTCGAGTGAGCCTTTGGGTGCGGATACATACAATTGAACCACTTCTTTACCGGCTGTTTTTCCGGTGTTTTTTATTTGAAACACAACAGTGATTTCTTCTCCGTTTTGCGATACTTTTAAATCCGTGTATTCGAAAGTCGTGTAAGACAACCCAAAACCAAAAGCAAATGAAGTCGGCACTTCAAAAGTATCGAAGTATCGATAGCCAATATAAATGCCTTCTTGATAAATCTCCTCCGACGGAATTCCTGCCAATGGGTTGGGAGATTGAGGCGCATTGGAGTCGGTAATCACCCCCGGGAAATTATTGAAAGAACTCACATCATTCAAATGGACAGGAAAACTGCTGGCCAATTTTCCGGATGGATTCACTCTGCCGGATATGATTTCCGCAAGTGCGTTTCCGGCTTCTTGTCCGCCTTGCCAAGCGAGTAGAATGGCATCTGTGTCGTTTTTCCACGAAGCTGTTTCCATCACACCACCTGTGTTGAGTATAACGATGAGTTTTTTGCCTTGTGCGTGAAAAGCTTCCGATATGTTTTTTATCAGGCTGTGTTCTGTTTCCGTGAGGTCAAAGTCTTCTTTTTTGCGGTCAAAAAATTCACCGGAAGTTCTGGCCAAAGTCAAAACGGCAACTTCATTTTCCATGGCTAATTCTGTCAATTCAGTGGCTTCAAAAGATTTTTCAGGCACCAATACATCCGGCTCAAAGAAAAATCGCTTTTGTGGAATCTCCGTTTTTCCTTTTTGGATATACGGTTTATAAGCATCGGCCAATCTTTCCGAAACAGCCAATCCGGCATTGCGAAATCCTTCTTCGATGCTCACCATATAGGCTTTGTTCACATCGCCGCTTCCGGTTCCTCCGGCTATGGTTTCATAAGAAGCAACCCCAAAAAGCGCCACTTTTGCGTGTCCGTCGATGGGCAACGCTCCTTCGTTTTTGAGCAATATGGTGCTTTCTGCCGAAGCCTGTTTTGCTACGGCTCGGTTTGCTTCAAAATCGGGTTGGTTGGTGATTTGTATGTTTTTATAACTGAGGGTTTTGAGGTATTGGTTAAGTATTCTTTTGATGTTTCGATCGAGAATTTTTGCGCTGAGTTTTCCTGTTTTCACGGCAGCAATGATGGCTTCTGCCTGTTGGGTCGTGCCCGGCATCAACAAGTCATTTCCGGCCTTCATTTGCGCCACGGGATCTTTGCCGCCAAACCAATCGGTCATGACAAATCCGTCGTATTTCCATTCGTTGCGAAGGATTCCGGTCAGTAAGTCTTCGTTTTCGGAGGCATAGGTTCCGTTGATTTTGTTGTAAGACGACATCACAGTCCACGGGTGACTTTTTTTAACGGCTATTTCAAACCCTTTGAGATAGATTTCCCGCAAAGCGCGTTCGCTCACCACGGTGTTCAAGGCGGTGCGGTTGGTTTCGGAGTTGTTGGCAACAAAGTGTTTGATGGAAGTACCAACGCCTTCCGCTTGTACACCTTGCACGAAGGCGGCGGCTAAATTTCCGGACAAGACCGGATCTTCGGAATAATATTCAAAATTTCTGCCACCCAGCGGATTGCGGTGTATGTTGAGTGCCGGTGCCAACAAGAAGTCCACACCATAAGCTTTGGCTTCATTGCCAAAGGCGTGACCGACTTTTTTGATCAAATCTACATCCCACGAGGATGCCAAAGCGGAAGCAATGGGGAATGCAGTTGCGTAAAAACTTTTTCCGGGCTGATCCTCTCGGTTGGCATCAATGCGAATTCCGGCCGGGCCATCGGAAAAAACAACGACCGGTAAATCATACTTTTTTAAAATGTAACTGGTGCCGGCCGCACCCGGAACTTTGCCCTGGGTACTGCCGACAACTGCTTCGGGAGCTTTACCGGTTTCTATCAAGCCGGGAATGTTCATGCCAGCACCGATAACCAAATAGGCTTTTTCTTCGAGACTGAGTTTTTTGATGAATTGATCGACATTGCTGATGGGTTGTTGTGCGTACAACGCAAGGTTGACAAACAACAACAGGAATAAAAATTTTTTCATGAGGTTGGATTTGTATATTTCTACAAAGTTCCGCAATCGTTGTAGTTCCGCAATTGACAATTGTCAAAAAATGAAAATCGAATAAATCAAACCTTTTGATGAGGATGTGGAAGACTTCAATCCCACCAAACTATCAAATCATTTCCCTTCTTTTAAAAATGAATCCATCAGCAAATAGCGGTTTCGATGCAACTCTTTTTCCGCAAGTGTATCCACATCGATTTTTAAGAACATCGCATCTGTATTGCTCTCCACTTTAGGCCACTCGGGCAAACCCAATCCGTTCGGGTTGCCGGTTCTGATGAAGTTTACAAAATAGGCTTGTAAAATTTCGGACACTTTATAATCTTCCGGCTGCCAATCA
>PHDQ01000210.1 GCA_002841025.1 Bacteroidetes bacterium HGW-Bacteroidetes-13
CGGGAAATGAATCTTCATTCCTTGCGAAGTTTGATGGGTTTGGTCACACAAGATTCCATTTTGTTTAACGACAGCGTGAAAGCCAACGTAGCACTTGGAAAAATGGAGGTTTCTGATGAGGCTGTCATCGAAGCCTTGAAAGTAGCCAATGCTTATGAATTTGTAAAAGATTTGCCGGAAGGCATTCACACCAACATCGGCGACAGTGGAAACAAGCTTTCCGGCGGGCAAAAACAAAGATTGTCAATTGCTCGTGCCGTGCTTAAAAATCCGCCGATTATGGTCTTGGATGAAGCCACTTCCGCTTTGGATACAGAGAGCGAGCAATTGGTTCAATCTGCGTTGGACAACATGATGCAAAATCGCACTTCTGTCGTCATTGCCCACCGCTTGTCAACCATTCAAAAAGCTGATTTAATCGTGGTAATGCACAAGGGTGAAATTGTGGAGCAAGGCACACACGAGGAACTCATCGCACGAAAAAATATTTACCACAAATTGGTTAACATGCAAAGTTTGGATACCTAAGAATGCTTTTTTACGTATTCATTTCAGTACAATCTTCATTAAAATAAAGAAAATGCAAAAAGACAGAATATTCAATTGGTTTTACGAATTTCTGATATCAAAAGGAATCCAGGTGGATTATGCAATCTATCTGAATTTGCTGATCAACATTACCCTACTGATCACAATTATTTTGATTGTTGATTTTATCACCATGAAAATCATTGTTACAGCATTTAATCAGTTTGCATCCAAAACAAAAACAAATTTTGACGATTATTTGATTAAAAATAAAGCACCCAAATACTTGGCACATTTGGTTCCTGTTTTCGTAGTCCTGACCATTATTCCATTTATACTTAAAGATTTCCCTAAATTACTTTCATATTCGGATTATGGTTTTCAAATATATTTTGTTGTTTTGAGCTTGTGGCTTATTCGTAGCCTACTCAAAACTTTAAAGGATTATCTGAAATCACTTGAAAACTTTAGAGACAAACCTATCGACAGTTACATACAAGTATTTATGATTTTCGCCTGGATGATTGGCATTTTAATCATCTTTTCCATAATCACTCAAAAATCGGTTTGGTCATTTATCGGTGCATTTGGTGCTGTTTCTGCTGTCGTCTTACTTATTTTTAAAGACACCATTTTGGGATTTGTGGCGAGTATTCAAGTTTCCATCAACGACATTGTCCGCATCGGTGACTGGATTACCATGGAAAAATATGGCGCAGACGGAGATGTTTTGGAAATAAATTTAGCAACCGTGAAGGTCAGAAATTTTGACAATACGACAACCACTATCCCAACCTATTACTTAATTTCAGACTCTTTCAAAAATTGGAGAGGCATGCAAGAATCTAACGGAAGGCGGATCAAGAGAGCCGTATTAATTCGTGCCAACAGTGTTCGGTTTGTCAATAATGATGAAATAGAAAAATTTAAAAAAATTCAACATCTTACGTCCTATATAGACCACCGACAAAACGATATAAATAAACACAATCATCAAAATCAGATTGACAAAAGTTTGCTCATCAATGGTAGAAATTTAACCAATTTGGGGCTTTTCAGAAAATATATTGACCAATACATCGGTAACCATCCGGCAATCAACAAAGAAATGATGGTTATGACTCGTCATCTCGCCCCGACTCCACAAGGCATTCCCATAGAAGTTTACGCTTTCAGTACAGATAAACGTTGGGAGAATTTTGAGCACATCATGGCTGATATTTTCGATCATCTATTAGCCGCAATCCCTTATTTTGATTTGGAGTGTTTTGAGCTTCCGAGTACGACAGATTTTAGAAGTCAAGATCTATTTTCCAAGATTCCTAACAAAACTGTCAGAGCAAAAAATACGTGATTTTTTATTTAAAAGATTTCATCAATCTACCCAAACAAATCTGAAGACAAATAACGATCACCCCGGTCACAGACGATAGACACGACTAAGCCACTGTCGAGTTCATCGCAAAGGCGAAGGGCAGAAATGGCTGCTCCCCCACTGCTCACACCGGCAAAAATACCTTCTTCTTTTGCCAAACGCAATGTCATTTCAACTGCATCCGCTTCCGAAACTTCTAAGGTTCGATCAACTTTGGCGGGGTTAAAAATTTTGGGTAAATATGCTTCTGGCCATTTGCGAATGCCGGGGATGCTGGAGCCATCGGTTGGTTGAACGCCCACAATTTGGATGTCCTTGTTTTTTTCTTTTAAAAAAGTTGATGTTCCCATGATGGTTCCGGTGGTTCCCATCGATGAGACAAAATGGGTAATTTGTCCTTCTGTGTCACGCCAAATCTCCGGCCCAGTGGTTTGGTAATGCGCTTTCCAATTGTCGGGATTGGCAAACTGATTAATCATGAAAGCACCTTTTTTTTCGACAATTTCTTCCGCATAATCTCTCGCTCCTTCGATACCTCTTTCTGCCGATGTCAATGTCACTTTCGCACCATAAGCACGCATGGTTTGTACCCGCTCCTTGGTAGAGTTCTCGGGCATGATCAGCTCGATGTTTAACCTAAAAATGCCGGCTATCATCGCCAGAGCAATGCCTGTATTGCCGCTGGTAGCTTCCACCAATTGGGTTTTTTGGGTGATATCGCCACGGTCTAAAGCTCGCTTAATCATGTTGTAAGCCGCGCGGTCTTTGACGCTTCCACCCGGATTATTCCCTTCCAATTTGTAGTACAGTTGCACCTTCGGGTTTTTTACCAAACGTGATTTTACCAAAGGTGTATTGCCAATCAAGTCGAGGATGGATTCGTTCATGTGGTTGCAGATTTTATTTTAACGGTTGCGGTGTTGGAAACAATTGAATTTTCGGGAACAGAAGCGGTCACCCAAGCATTTCCGCCAATTATGCTGTTGGCACCGATGATGGTGTCGCCTCCCAAAATGGTTGCGTTTGCGTAAATAGTCACGTTATCTTCGATGGTCGGATGTCTTTTGACGTGGCGCATGTCTCTGCTGACAGAGAGCGCGCCGAGGGTGACACCTTGATAAATTTTGACGTGATTTTTGATGATAGCGGTTTCGCCAATGACAACACCCGTTGCGTGATCGATAAAAAATGCATCGCCGATTTTCGCACCCGGATTGATGTCAACACCGGTCAGTTTATGGGCGTATTCGGTCATCAACCTCGGCACCAAAGGCAAACCAAAAATATAGAGTTCGTGACTCAACCGATAAATCGCAATGGCATAAAATCCGGGATAGGACAAATAAACTTCTTCGATGGAATTGGCCGCCGGATCGTTTTCGGCGATGGCGCGTGCATCTAAATTCAATTTTTTCAGTATGGCAGGCAATTTGGCGCAGTACGACTGCCAGATTTCCCCACAACTTTTGTTGGGATCCCAACACACCAAAGTGGCTAATTCATCAAACAGCACGGCCAACTTGTGCATGTTTTCTTCCACTTCTGTTTCGGCATCAAATAAGGTGTGAAACAACAGATTGGTAAACGATTCTGTTCTTTCCTTGATTCTGAATTTCAGATTCGGATGCTGCTTTTGGTTGATGATGTCTTGTATGACGGCTTGTCGATCTTTCATCTTTGTTAGTTTTTTCCGGGTCGTTGGTCGGTTTTGGATACTGTTTAATTACAGTATTGCTGCTTTTGTAACAAATGTACGTGAGATTATGTGAAAGCCGAATTTTGAATGCTTAAAAAAATAATAAAAACAAAAAACTCGAAGTGATAACACTTCGAGTTTTGAATTATAAATTGTGTTTTTCGCCTTTTAATTCCCCTTCGCTTTGGCTTGTTGAATCATTTTATCATTGGCAACGATGGCAAACTCAACCCTTCTGTTTTTGGAACGACCTTCGGCTGTGGTATTGTCGTACTTGGGTTGGGTTTCGCCATAACCCTTGGTTGTGAAACGACTGGAAGCCAACCCTTTAGTGACCAAGTAATTTTCAACTGCCCTCGCCCTGTTTTCAGAAAGCGTTTGGTTGTAGGCATCACTCCCTGTATCGTCTGTGTGTCCTTCTATCAAAATGTTGGTGTCGGGATAATCGCCAAATACGATTGACAACCTGTCTAAGGTCTGTTGGGAAACGGAAGTGATGTTGTACTTGTTGGTGTCAAAATAAATACCGCTTTTTTCATCAAAAACCACGTTGATGCCCTCACCTACCCGCGTGACTTCCGCATCGGGTAAAGCCTGTTGAATTTGCTCTGCCTGCCTGTCCATTTTATCTCCGATGACACC
>PHDQ01000211.1 GCA_002841025.1 Bacteroidetes bacterium HGW-Bacteroidetes-13
CTTGTGCCGGCTCTGGGACCTTCTTCTTTTGTGACTGTGTATGATTTGGTTGCTTTTTTGCCGTTTTCATCTACATAGATTTGTTCGACAGTAATCGGAACAATTTGATCATCAAACCTGCCTTCGGCTTGGGCTTTTAACGCTTTCATGTGCGATTGATAGGCAAACATATCTTGATCTTCTCTCGAAACTTTGTACTGATTGGCAACAGCTTCGGCGGTATTTCCCATGCCCCAATAATAATCTTCATGCCCAGATTTGGCCAGATCGTAATTGAGTTCGGTTTTAAACCCGGTCATCGGTACGGCGCTCATGCTTTCGGCTCCACCGGCAATGATGCAATCGGCCATACCGGATTGAATTTTGGCAGTAGCCATGGCAATGGTTTCTATACCCGATGAACAAAATCTGTTGACGGTCACGCCCGGTACTTCGATGGTGTTGAGTCCCATGAGCGAGATAAGTCGCGCCATGTTGAGTCCTTGTGCGCCTTCCGGCATGGCGTTCCCGACAATGACATCGTCGATGCGGTTTTTATCTAATTGTGGTAGCTTCTCCATCATGTATTGGATGGTTTCTGCAGCGAGTTCGTCGGTTCTTTTGAAGCGAAACACACCTTTTGGTGCTTTGCCAACCGCGGTTCTGTATCCTTTTACTATATAGGCTGTTTTCATGGAATGAAGTATTAAGTATATTGTATTAAGTATTAAGATTAGGTGATTTTTTTAATTTCTCTTTGATGGTTTTTTGAAATGAGAAATTCATATTGCTTATTTCAACAAGTTCGTTGATAAGTGACTTTGTGTTTTCGCCTTTCGCAATGCCAACGCGTTCGCAGATATGAAGTTGGGTAATCAATTCATAAGTAGAACCATTTGCAATGCTCAAGAAATGTAAAAACTCCAAGTCGGAATTTCTTCCTGAACCTTCCGAAATGTTAGATGGAATTGAAGTAGCACTTTTTTTTAGTTGAAGTATTAAATTATATTTTTCATCCGAGGGTAAGTCATTGCAGAGCAGGTAGATTTTCTCAGTCAAATCCATTGCTTTTTGCCAGATTTTGAGTTTCTCAAATTGATGCATATCTTCTCTCTTAATACTTAATACTAAAATCTTTGTTCTTCAATCGCTAATTGCGCAAAGGTTTTCCTGTTTTCAACATGTGTTCGATGCGTTCCAAGGTTTTGCGCTCGGTGCAAAGCGATAGAAACGCTTCTCGTTCGATGTCAAGCAGGTATTGCTCGCTGACTAATGTCGGTTCGGACAAGTCGCCGCCAGCCATAACATAAGCCAATTTGTTGGCGATTTTCTGGTCGTATTCCGAAATGTAGTGTCCGGCTTCCATGCTGTCTGTACCGACGAGGAACATACCCAAAGCTTGTTTTCCGAGTACTTTTACATCTTTGCGTAAAATAGGTTTGGTATAACCGGCTTCCGCGAGTAGCAAAGCTTGCTTTTTGGCCTCGGCTAACTGTCGGTTTCTGTTGACAACTACGGTGTCTTTTCCTTTTTGTAAAATACCCAAGTCGTAGGCTTCGTAAGCGGAAGTCGAAACTTTTGCCATGGCGATGGTTAGGAAATATTCTTGCAACACATTAAGCTCTACATCATTTTTTCTGAATAAGTCAGATGCGCGCAACGCCATTTCTTTCGAACCGCAACCGCCTGGAATCAATCCGACACCAAACTCAACCAAACCGATATAGGTTTCGGCTGCTGCCACTACTTTATCTGCGTGCAAAGTCAATTCGCATCCGCCGCCAAAAGTCATGCCGTGAGGAGCAATTACAACCGGAATAGAAGAGTACCTAACACGCATGACGGTGTCTTGGAAGGTTTTAATCGCCATGTTGAGTTCGTCATAATCCTGCTCGGCTGCCATCATAAATACCATGGCTAAGTTGGCTCCGACCGAGAAGTTTGGTCCCTGATTTCCAATGACCAATCCTTCGTATTCTTTTTCTGCCAGATCGATTGCTTTGTTGATTCCTTGGATGACACCACCGCCAAGGGTATTCATTTTGGAACGGAATTCAACGTTGAGGATGCCGTCACCCAAATGCTGGATAACCGAATCGCTGTTGCTCCAAACTTTTTTGCTTTCGCGGATGTTGTCTAAAATGATAAAGGCATCCTGACCCGGTATTTTGGTTTGTTTTTTCGATGGAATATCAAAGAAATAGGTAGCTCCTTCCTTGACTTGATAGAACGATTTGTTTCCGGAGGCGAGCATGTCTTCCACCCATTTTGCAACAGACAGACCTTCTGCCTTGATGAGTTCGATTCCTTTTTCGACACCAATGGCATCCCAAATTTCAAATGGACCGTTTTCCCAACCAAAACCCGCTTTCATGGCATCGTCTATTTTGTAAAGCTCATCCGATATCTCTGGAATGCGATTGGAAACATAGGCGAACAATCCGGCTAAGTTTTTTCGATAAAATTCAGCGGCTTTGTCTTTGCCACCTATCAATACTTTAAATCTGTCGATGGGTGCATCGATGGTTTTGGTGAGTTCGAGGGTTGCGAAAGAAGCTTTTTTCTGTGCGCGATATTCGAGGGTGTTGAGGTCAAGGACGAGAATGTCTTTGCCTTCTTTTTTGTAAAATCCTTGCCCTGTTTTGCTTCCCAACCAATTGTTATCCATCATTTTACTGATGAAGTCCGGAAGTTTGAATAACTCGTGCGCTTCGTCTTTGGGACAGTTTTCATACAGCCCGTTGGCCACGTGTACCAAGGTGTCTAAACCGACAACATCGACAGTCCTGAAGGTAGCCGATTTGGGACGGCCGATGACAGGACCGGTCAGTTTATCGACTTCTTCTACCGTCAAACCCATTTCTTTGACCAAGTGAAACAAACTCTGAATGCCATAAATGCCTACACGGTTTCCGATAAATGCAGGTGTATCTTTTGCGGCTACACTTGTTTTGCCAAGGAATTTTTCACCGTAAGCGTTCAAAAAGGAAATAACTTCTGGATCGGTTTTTGGTCCGGGGATGATTTCGAATAATTTGAGGTAACGTGGTGGGTTGAAAAAGTGTGTTCCGCAGAAATGTTTTTGGAAATCTTCACTGCGTCCTTCACTCATAAAATGAATGGGAATTCCGGACGTGTTGGAAGTTATCAAAGTACCTGGTTTGCGGTGTTTTTCTATTTGTTCAAACACTTTTTGTTTAATGTCCAATCGTTCGACCACCACTTCGATAATCCAGTCTGCGTCTTTGATTTTAGATAAATCGTCTTCAATGTTTCCTGTGGTAATGCGAGACGCAAACGAAGCGTGATACAATGGCGAAGGTTTTGATTTTATGGATGTCGTCAGATGGTCGTTCACCAATCGATTTCTGAAGATTTTACTTTCTTTGGTGATGCCTTTTTTTTCTTCTAAAGGTGTCAATTCTCTTGGAACGATGTCCAACAGGAGGACTTCTACGCCGATGTTGGCAAAGTGACAAGCGATGCCGCTTCCCATGATACCTGAACCGATGACGGCTACTTTGTTAATGATTCGCTTCATGTGTTTGTTGTTTTATTTAATGAATTCTTTTTGGGTGTTGTATATTTTTTTGGATTGAACGAGTTCGATGATTTTTTCAGTTACTTCAAAAAAGTGCTGTAGTTTGACTTCGGAAATTTCTTGTTCGACGACTTCATTAAAATGCAACACAACTTCTTTAGAAAGTTCCCTTTTTTTCAACCCGAAAGGGGTGAGTTGGATAAGGACGCTTCTGCCATCATCCGGATTTTTCACCCTGTTGATCAGACCTTTTTGTTCCATGATGTTCAAGGTACGCGAAAGACTGGTGGCTTCCATACCCATTTTCGGACCTAAAGTGGTGGAGGGTGTGCCCGTTTTTGGGTCAATGCTGAGCAGGGTAAAACCGATTGTCATCGTACTGTCTTCCTTGCTCGCTTCTTCGTTGTAGGCCTTTACGATGGCTTGCCAAGCTACCCGCAACGCGTAATCAATGGTTTTGTCTTTCATGATTTTACCTGAAATGGAAACCAAATATAGGAAAAAATATTATGCATGCATAATAAATTTGTGTTATTTTTTGTTTTTATTATTTTTGTAACTATTCAGCTATTCAAATGAATTTCGTTTTAACCGTCACTTCGCGTGGTTTTTAATAGTAATGCGACAGCTTTACTATAAAAATTGCCTGTCTGCCACAGGCAGGTATCGAGAAGCTTGTTATTGTAGCGTTCTCGATACGTTTTATTAAAAAAAGC